>NZ_JBNJOF010000015.1:0-92447 GCF_050113875.1 Vibrio sp. TRT 1302
CCATCACATTGGCAAGTGCTTTTTTCAGTTTTTTTTGATTTTTTTGCTGTTTGGGTATTTTCTATTCAAAACCATCTGTTTTTGTCACTTTTCTACGCCAATAACGGCAAATTCCCCCTTCTTACTAGGAGATAAAATGAGCTCTCTGCGCAGTTATAAAGGTATCAAGCCCCAAATCGGTCAACGCGTCTATATAGATAGTAGTTCTATTTTAGTTGGCGACATTCAAATTGGCGATGACTCTAGCGTTTGGCCTTTAGTTGCCGCTCGCGGAGACGTTAACCATATCCATATTGGCGAACGTACTAATATCCAAGACGGAAGCGTCCTTCATGTTACGCATAAGAACGCGGCCAACCCAGAAGGCTATCCTCTTATTATTGGCAATGACGTAACCATAGGTCACAAGGTGATGCTTCATGGCTGTACCATCAAAGACCGTGTTTTAGTTGGTATGGGCGCAATCGTACTGGATGGTGTTGTAATAGAAGATGAGGTAATGATAGGAGCAGGCAGTCTGGTTCCACCCGGAAAGGTTTTGCAAAGCGGTTATCTTTATGTAGGCAGCCCAGTCAAACAAGCACGCCCTCTTAATGATGCCGAACGTGCTTTCTTGCAAAAGTCTGCAGATAACTATGTACAGAACAAAGAGGACTACCTGCATCAGGTAGAAGACCTTAACTAGTTACCTCTACTTTTCCATCAGCGTTGAACTCTTCATCTTCGATAAGCTGCTCGGCAAGTTCCTCTAGATCAAAACGATATTGAGCAAATAGGTCTAGGGCTTGCTGAGCATTGTTGATGGTTTGTCCGGATAATTTTTCCAATTCAGCCTGAGTAACGACACATTCAATCAGTGCCCCAGCCTGCTGAGCAGGGAACGTCATCTCTTTATGTTGCTCATCCCAAGACTGTAGTTCTGGAAATAGGATCGACTGATTCAATTTTACATTCCTTCTAGATTCTTACGCAGTTCGCGCAGAATTTGTTTGGTGCCAGGTCTAAGTCCGCGCCACAACATAAAACTTTCTGCGGCCTGACCAACCAACATACCTAAGCCATCGTAGGCAGCGGCTACCTTATTATCTATAGCCCATTGATTAAACGCTGTGTTGCCAGCACCGTACATCATGTCGTAGACATGAGTGTGCTTAGTAAATATATCAGGAGAGATTTCAGGGAGTTCACCACTTAGACTCGCCGACGTAGAGTTAATCACCACATCAAAACCATCATTTATCTCTGACATTGCTGCGGAATGGACTCGTCCATATGGGGAAAACATCTCTTCAAGTTGTAACGCCTTTGAGAATGTTCGGTTGGTAATAACTATTTCACTTGGTTGTTGATCAAGTAATGGCTTTATTACCCCTCTCGCTGCGCCACCTGCACCAATGATTAGTATTCGCGCATCTTTCAGCGGCACTTGGTGTTGCAACAGATCTTGTACCAACCCTTCCCCATCGGTGTTGTCACCAATGATTTCACCATCATCTAGCTTCTTTAGGGTATTAACCGCACCAGCGAGTTTCGCTCGCTCAGTAAGTCGTGTCGCGAATTGGTAAGCATCTTCTTTGAACGGCACTGTCACATTGCACCCTTTACCACCATTGGCAAAAAATACCTCAGCGCTACTGACAAACTCCCCGACCGGTGCAAGTTCAGCAGTATAGGTGAGAGACTGGTTAGTCTGGCGGGCAAATAGAGTGTGAATAAATGGTGATTTACTGTGTCCAATGGGATTACCAAAAACGGCATAACGATCTATTTGCTGTGTCATATCCTTACCTGCAGAAATAAAAAAGGCCAACTTAGTTAAGTTGACCCTATCACTATCTATATAAGGAAGAAAGCCTTACCACTCTCTTGGTTTAAGGTAATGATCATAGAGCTCTGCTTCCGGTGAGTTAGGTTCAACTTGATAAGCATACTCCCAACGCGCAAGCGGAGGCATCGACATAAGGATCGACTCAGTACGGCCACCACTTTGCAGGCCAAACAGAGTGCCACGGTCAAACACTAAGTTGAACTCAACATAGCGACCTCGGCGATATAACTGGAACTGACGTTCACGCTCGCCATATGCAGTCTCTTTACGACGCTCGATAATAGGTAAATAAGCTTGGGTATAACCTTCACCTACCGCTTTGATGTAATCGAAACACTTATCAAACTCCCAGTGGTTAAGATCATCAAAGAACAGACCGCCAACACCTCGTGTTTCATCGCGATGAGGTAGATAGAAGTAGCGGTCACACCATGCCTTATGCTCAGAGTAAACATCGCTACCGAATGGTGCACACACTTCTTTAGCCGTATTGTGCCAGTACTGGGCATCTTCTTCGAATGGGTAGAATGGCGTTAAATCGAAGCCACCGCCGAACCACCAGATAGGTTCTTCACCCTCTTTCTCGGCAATAAAGAAACGCACATTAGCATGAGAAGTTGGTACATATGGGTTATTCGGGTGCATAACCAAAGAGACACCCATCGCTTCAAAGCGACGCCCAGCAAGTTCAGGGCGATGTGCTGTAGCAGATGCAGGCATTTCTTTGCCTTCAACATGGGAGAAGTTAACGCCACCTTGCTCAAATACCGCACCATCTTTCATGACACGAGTACGACCGCCCCCGCCCAATTTCTCTCCAGGTTCACGGTGCCATTCATCTTCGACAAACACCGCTTGTCCATCAGCCTCTTCCAATTGCTGACAAATTGAATCCTGAAGTTTCATTAAAAACTGCTTAACCGCTAGTTTATCTATGGCTGACATACGACTTCCTTTACTGCAGGGTTATCCCTGTCTTAATACTTGTGAGGTTTTAGCATCGCGAATCTCACTGGGTTTATTACGCCCCCCAGTTTCCCCCTCCAAGACAGCAACCAATTGGCTACCCAATTGCTGGTAGACTTCATCAGTCGTCATACAAGGTGGCTGACCGGTCAAGTTCGCGCTGGTAGAGGTTAACGGCTTTCCAAATGCATTACACATCTTTTGTACCAAAGGATGATCACTCACACGAACTGCAATCGAATTATATTGACCACAAACCCAGACAGAGACTTTATCACTACAAGGCATAATCCAAGTTACCGGTCCTGGCCAACTTTGCTTTACTTGCTCTAACTGCTTTGGCGTTAACTGAGATTCATCAATATAAGGCAACAACTGCTGATAACTTGCTGCGATGAGGATCAGCCCTTTGTCCTTTGGTCTCTGTTTGAGTTTTAGTAGCTTATCTATTGCTTGAGGACTGTCGGGATCGCATCCGACCCCAAACACGCCTTCGGTTGGGTAAGCGATGACTTCACCATTACGCAAAGCGCTGAGCGCCTTATCAAAGTTATCCACCAAGTCACTTCCTATTAATCATCAATCAGAACAAGTGTACAAACATTCGCAACCACACACTAAAGCTATTTATCGACAAATTCATAGGCGTCGCTTTTAAACCCAACGCAAACGTTTGCTTCAGTCAAAAATCCCCGTATAATGCGCTCAAATTATTTGCTCACTATTCTATGTGCTTTGAAGGAGTTTGAGATGAAAGTCGGTATCATCATGGGTTCAAAATCAGATTGGCCAACAATGAAGCTAGCCGCAGAAATGCTAGACAAGTTTGGCGTTGAGTACGAAACCAAAGTTGTGTCAGCGCACCGTACCCCTCAGCTTCTTGCAGATTACGCAACCAACGCAAAACAACGCGGGCTAAAAGTGATTATTGCTGGCGCAGGTGGCGCTGCACATCTACCAGGTATGGCGGCAGCCTTTACATCTCTACCTGTACTGGGTGTACCGGTTCAGTCTCGTGCACTGAGTGGATTGGATTCACTGTACTCAATCGTTCAGATGCCAAAAGGAATTGCTGTTGGTACTCTTGCTATTGGTGAGGCTGGTGCAGCAAACGCAGGCATTCTCGCCGCTCAAATCCTAGGTACTCACGATGAAGAGATCATGGCGAAAGTGGAAGCTTTCCGTCGTGAGCAAACAGAAACCGTTCTAGCAAACCCAAATCCAGCAGAGGATTAAGTCGATGCATGTTTTAGTGTTAGGTGCAGGCCAACTGGCACGAATGATGTCACTTGCTGGCGCACCTCTTAACATTGAGATCTCTGCCTACGATGTCGGTAGTGAAAATATTGTTCACCCACTAACACAAGCTGTTATTGGCCACGGGTTGGAAAATGCGATTGAACAAGCGGATGTCATCACCGCAGAGTTTGAACATATTCCACATCCTATTCTTGAGATCTGCGAGCAAAGCGGAAAGTTTCTCCCATCAACACAAGCGATTAAAGCTGGCGGCGATCGCCGACTTGAAAAATCGCTTCTCGATCAAGCAGATGTTCGTAACGCTAAGTATTATGTGATAGAGACGCGCGAAGATTTCGATCAGGCTATCGACCATGTCGGTATTCCAATGGTACTCAAGAGTGCATTAGGTGGCTATGATGGAAAAGGCCAATGGCGTTTGAAAGAGATGGCTCAAGTAGACCAAATCTGGAATGAGATGGCTGATTGCATTGCGGCAACGCCTACACAAGCAATCGTTGCCGAACAGTTTGTTCCTTTCAACCGAGAAGTCTCTTTGGTTGGCGCTCGTGGTAAAGATGGTTCAATCGCCGTCTACCCACTCGCAGAGAACATCCACACAGACGGCGTGCTGACTCTCTCAACCGCGATTGCAGATACTGAACTGCAAGAACAAGCAAAGGCGATGTTTACTGCGGTCGCAGAGCGACTCGAGTATGTAGGCGTATTAGCGCTGGAGTTTTTTGATGTCGACGGTACCCTGCTGGTCAATGAAATCGCCCCACGAGTACACAACTCAGGTCACTGGACTCAACAAGGTGCAGAAACCTGTCAGTTTGAAAACCATCTACGTGCAGTGTGTGGCTTACCACTTGGCAGCACAAAACTGATTCGTTCGACCTCAATGATCAACATCTTAGGTGAAGATACATTACCAACAGAAGTGCTTGCGATGGATGGGTGTCATATTCACTGGTACGGCAAAGAGAAACGTGCTGGGCGCAAGATGGGGCATATCAATGTCTGTGGAGACTACAACGGTGAGCTTCAGCGTAAATTATGTGCACTGGCCAACCTACTTGATAAGCAAGCGTTTCCTGCGGTGCATGAATTTGCCGAGCACTTCTCGGAATAGAGAATAAGAAGCAAAACGGCGCTTTATGCGCCGTTTTTTATTGCTCTGATTGGGTATGGTGACACTTCCGATTTGCGCACTGGCGCTTGTTGCCACTGGCGAGTTTCTTCTCGACTAATAGTGGATAACCACATTGCTCGCAACTGCCTGCAACTGGGGGTTGATTCAAGGCAAACTTGCATTTTGGATAGTTGTCACAGGCATAAAAGAGTTTACCAAAGCGCGTCTTACGTTCGACAAGCTGCCCTTTATGACATTCAGGACAAGTGTACGTTTGTGGCGTTTGCTCTTCTTTTGGCTTTTCGAGCGACTCAATATGTTGGCACAGGGGATAGTGACTGCATCCAATGAACATGCCATAGCGACCCTGACGCAAAACCAGTTCATTACCGCACTCTGGGCACGCTACCCCTAGCTCTTTAACGATATGGCCATCATTTTGATGCAATGGCTTAATGTAGTCGCAGGCCGGATACTGGTTGCAACCGAGAAAAGGACCATGCTTACCATGACGAAGCTGAAGTTCACCCTCACGGTGCTGTTCCTGACACTTAGGACATGCTTGATGCTCTAACGCATGTTCATGGGCAGAGAACAGCTGATGATCTATTTTGTTACTCATATCTACTCTTGAAGATTAATGCAGAATACCTTGCTCTTTGGTATACAACAGCTCTTCCATAAGCGTATAAGCGTTTTCATTACCTGGCACATTAAATAGCACCATCAACACAATCCATTTCAGATCGTCTAACTCAAACTCATCGGTTTCTAAACCCATAATGCGGTCGATAACCATTTCACGAGTTTCTGTCGTCAACACATTAACCTGCTCTAAAAAGGTTAAAAAGCCACGACATTCAAGGCTCAGACGTTCACACTCTTTAGCCGTATAAATACGAGTTGAGTTTGAAGTGCTACACACTGAAATCGCCGAGTGAGTTTCACTTTGCTGCAGTGCTGCTAACTCTTCTAGCCAGACGAGAGCTTTGTATATGTCTTTTTGATGAAAACCAGCGCGAAGAAGCTCTTCTTCTAGCTCATCTTGATTGACCTGTAAATCTGCATCGCTATGGATGTAGGTCTCGAATAGATACATTAGGATATCCATCATCATAGCTAGCCCCTCCCCTTAAGAATATAGCCACCACTAACTGCAACAACATGCCCTGAGAGCTCAAGCTCCAAGAGCTGCATCATGACTTCCTGCACAGGTATATTGGTCCTGTTTGCAAGAATATCAACTGGTGTAGCCTTACTTCCTACGTTAGCTAACAGCTGAGGAAATGGCAATTGTTCTTTACCACCAATTTCATTGAATAGTTCATTTTGAATCGGAGGCTCACTTTTGTTAGACCACTGCAAAAGCGTTTC
Source organism: Vibrio sp. TRT 1302 (assembly GCF_050113875.1). NCBI lineage: Bacteria > Pseudomonadati > Pseudomonadota > Gammaproteobacteria > Vibrionales > Vibrionaceae > Vibrio > Vibrio sp. TRT 1302. The sequence continues at coordinate 6,543 of NZ_JBNJOF010000015.1, forward strand.
TACTTCACTCACAATGTCATCCACCGTTAATACCAAGCAAGCCCCCTGTTTAATCAGAAGGTTACACCCCCTCGCGTTCACATTGTGAATTGAACCTGGCAAGGCAAACACTTCTCGACCTTGTTCAAGAGCGTAACGAGCAGTAATGAGGGAACCACTCTTTTCCGCCGCCTCGACAACCAAAACACCCACAGAAAGACCACTAATTATTCTGTTACGACGTGGAAAGTGTGCCGACTTCGGCTTTGCGTGAGGATGCAATTCAGAAATAAGCGCGCCTCCTGCATCAATAATTCGCCCCGCCAAATCACGGTGGCGTGCCGGATAAACGGTCTGTAGACCACACCCTAGAACAGCAAGAGTTTGTCCGCCTCCCTGTAGAGCACCATCATGTGCGTATCCATCGACCCCAAGAGCTAGCCCACTGGTCACAGCTAAACCCTGCTTCACCAAATGCTTGGCAAACTGACGAGCCGTATTAAGCCCTTCATGACTGGCGGATCGACTGCCCACTATCGCTATTTGAGGTTGCGACAAGCTCGCAACACTCCCTTTAACAAATAAAATTGCGGGTGAACCTGAAGCCTGTTTTAAAAGTTCGGGATAACCTTGATCAAGCAATGTGACAATGTGGTTATTGCCCGCCAGCGCCTGCCATTCAAAACACTGCTCTACGTCTTTCAGCGCGCGATAGTGAAGATAGTCAACCTGCCTGTCGTTCATTCCTAGCGCTAACAAGGCGGTAGCTTTAGAGGTAACGATATTGATTGGAGAATCATATTCCAATAAGCGAGTAAAGCTCTTAGGACCAATTCCGGGAGTAAAATACAGTGACAACCAAGCACTGAGTTCTTCATCAGATACCACTGCTATTCCTTGATGTTTTACAAGCTCGCCTTAGGGGCACGTAGGCAGCTTGAAGTTTAAGGATTTCCTACCCCGTAAATATGCACCAAGCACTCAATCACTTAACAAAACCACCACAATTACCACCTCTAGTTGCTTGGTTTTGTCATCGACATCACTAGCTTCATGAACAAGATGCGACTCAAAAAGCCGCATTGATGCTGTCATTTGAGATGTAAAATGTCTAGAATTGAGCCAACAAGGTTTATCCTGATTTGGCACAGTTCAACATTCGAGTGTATATGTCTGTATTACAAGTATTAACATTCCCAGATGATCGCCTGCGCACAGTGGCAAAGCCCGTAGAAGCAGTGACACCTGAGATTCAAAAGTTCGTTGATGACATGATTGAAACCATGTACGACGAAGAAGGTATCGGCTTGGCAGCAACCCAAGTAGATTTCCACCAACGTATCGTTGTTATCGATGTTTCCGATACCCGTGACGAACCTATGGTTCTGATCAACCCAGAAATTATCGAAAAACGCGGTGAAGATGGCATTGAAGAAGGCTGTCTATCGGTTCCTGGCGCACGTGCACTGGTGCCACGAGCGGCTGAAGTAACGGTAAAAGCACTTAATCGTGATGGCGAAGAATTCACTTTTGAAGCTGACGATCTATTAGCTATTTGTGTTCAGCATGAGCTTGACCACTTAGAAGGCAAACTTTTTGTAGATTATCTTTCGCCTTTAAAGCGTAAACGCATCCAAGACAAGCTTGCGAAAATTAAACGCTTCAACGAGAAAAATACGAACGCTTAATAGCTAACTAATAGAAGGAAGGTACCTTGAGCAAACCTTTAAAAATTGTTTTTGCTGGTACTCCGGATTTCGCCGCCCGTCACTTGGCGGCGTTGTTGTCTTCGGAGCACGAGATCATTGCTGTTTACACTCAACCAGATCGCCCAGCGGGTCGAGGTAAGAAGCTGACAGCAAGCCCAGTTAAAAATATCGCTCTTGAGCATAACATTCCGGTATATCAGCCAGAAAACTTCAAATCAGATGAAGCGAAACAAGAATTGGCAGAACTCAATGCCGATCTCATGGTTGTGGTTGCTTACGGTCTGCTTCTGCCTCAAGTGGTACTCGATACACCAAAACTCGGTTGTATTAACGTTCACGGTTCAATTCTTCCACGCTGGCGTGGTGCGGCTCCGATTCAACGCTCGATTTGGGCGGGTGACAAAGAGACTGGCGTGACCATCATGCAAATGGATATCGGCCTTGATACTGGCGATATGCTAAAAATTGCCACTCTACCCATTGAGGCTAACGACACCAGCGCATCAATGTACGAGAAGTTGGCGGAACTTGGTCCTCAAGCTTTGGTGGAATGCCTGACAGATATCGCGAATGGTACGGCTGTGGCAGAAAAACAAGACGATGAACTGGCAAACTACGCGAAAAAACTCAGCAAAGAAGAAGCTCGTATCAACTGGAATGATGAGGCTGAACACATCGAGCGTTGCGTCCGTGCGTTCAATCCTTGGCCAATGAGCCACTTTGATGCCGCTGAAAATAGCATCAAAGTTTGGCAAAGCCGTGTTGAAGAGCAAACTTCAGCGAAACCTGCTGGCACAATTTTGCAAGCAGACAAGTCTGGTATCTATGTCGCGACAAGCAAAGGTGTACTTGTTCTAGAACAGCTACAGATACCGGGTAAAAAAGCCATGCCAGTACAAGACATTCTTAACTCTCGTGCAAACTGGTTTGAAGTGGGTAGCGTACTTAGCTAGTCCCCGTTCGAGCCCAGTCATTATCATTGGGCTCACTATTACGAACTTTTCGAGAGCAGAGATGCTCTCGCACCATTAAGGTACTCAACATGAATGTTCGCGCTGCTGCAGCCAACGTCCTATTCCAAGTGGTCGACAAAGGTCACTCTCTTTCGAGCGCACTCCCTGCGGCTCAACAAACTATCAAGCCTCGTGACCACGCACTATTACAAGAAATTTGTTATGGCGCATTACGTTACCTCCCACGTTTGGAATCCATTGCCAACGAGTTGATGGATAAGCCGCTCAAAGGTAAACAACGAGTCTTTCACCACCTGATTCTGGTTGGTATCTACCAACTTAGCTTTATGCGTATTCCCGCGCATGCGGCGGTAGGTGAAACGGTAGAGGGAACAAACACTCTTAAAGGCCCACGTCTACGCGGCTTGATCAACGCAGTTTTACGTAATTATCAGCGCAATCAGGAAGAGTTAGACGCTATAGCGGTGAGTCACAATGCTGGCAAATATGGTCATCCAAGTTGGCTACTGAAGTTACTGCAAGAGAGCTATCCTGAGCAGTGGCAAGAGATTGTTGAAGCGAACAACAACAAAGCGCCGATGTGGCTACGTGTTAACCACCAGCACCACTCGCGTGATGAGTACCTTGAATTACTTAAAAATGAAAACATTGATAACACGATTCATAGTGAAGCCAAAGACGCCGTAAAATTGGCCGCCCCATGTGACGTGACAAAACTGCCTGGCTTTGAAAAAGGTTGGGTGTCTGTTCAAGATGCGGCTGCGCAGTTATCGATTAACTACCTAACACCGCAAGATGGCGAACTGATCTTAGACTGTTGTGCGGCCCCTGGCGGTAAAACAGCACACATTCTGGAACACACTCAGGGTTGTGAAGTGGTTGCCATTGATTGCGACGATACACGTTTGAAGCGCGTTCACGATAACTTGCAGCGTTTGAACCTCAAAGCCAAAGTGATTTGCGGTGACGCACGAAATCCGCAAGATTGGTGGCAAGGCGAGCAATTTGATCGCATTCTACTCGATGCACCTTGTTCTGCGACTGGCGTTATCCGTCGTCACCCTGATATCAAGTGGTTACGCCGAGCTGACGACATTGCAGCCTTGGCTGAGCTACAAAGCGAAATCCTTGATGCTATGTGGCAACAACTGAAGCCGGGCGGCACACTAGTGTATGCAACCTGTTCAATCACGCCTCAAGAGAACAAGGAGCAGGTGAAAGCTTTCCTTGCTCGCACTTCAGACGCTCAGTTACAAGGTTCAGATGTGAGTAACCCTGGACGTCAGATTTTGCCAGGTGAAGAGGATATGGATGGATTCTATTACGCCATCCTAACTAAGAACGCGTAAGTGATATGGCGGCAGCAACCCTGTCGCCTTTTTAAGTAGTTAAACGAGAAAACGGTATGAAAATCATCATTCTTGGTGCGGGTCAAGTTGGCGGCACGTTGGCAGAAAACCTTGTCGGTGAGAACAACGACATAACCATCGTCGATAAAGACTCAGATCGTCTACGTGAGCTTCAAGACAAATACGATCTCCGTGTGGTTAATGGTCATGCAAGTCACCCAGACGTACTGCGCGAAGCTGGTGCACAAGATGCTGATATGTTGGTTGCAGTAACCAACATGGATGAAACTAACATGGCAGCTTGTCAGGTGGCTTTTTCTCTGTTTAATACGCCAAACCGTATCGCTCGTATTCGTTCACCAGAATACCTCGCTGAAAAAGAAGCACTATTCCAATCTGGCGCCGTACCCGTCGATCATTTAATTGCACCTGAAGAACTCGTCACCAGCTACATTGAACGCTTGATCCAGTATCCAGGTGCTTTGCAGGTTGTGAGCTTTGCCGAACAAAAAGTCAGCCTAGTAGCGGTGAAAGCCTATTACGGTGGCCCATTAGTGGGTAATGCGCTGTCGGCATTGCGTGAACACATGCCGCATATCGATACTCGTGTAGCGGCGATTTTCCGTCAAGGTCGACCTATCAGACCTCAGGGCACAACCATTATCGAGGCTGATGATGAAGTATTCTTTGTCGCCGCCAGCAATCATATCCGCTCAGTCATGAGTGAACTGCAACGTCTTGAAAAACCTTATCGTCGTATCATGATCGTCGGCGGGGGTAACATCGGTGCCAGCCTAGCGCGTCGTCTTGAGCAGTCATACAGCGTCAAACTTATTGAACGAAGCTATCAGCGAGCTGAAAAGCTATCTGAAGAACTAGAGAACACCATTGTTTTCTGTGGCGATGCTGCCGACCAAGAATTGCTAGCGGAAGAGAACATCGATCAGGTTGATGTATTTATTGCTTTAACCAACGAAGATGAAACCAACATTATGTCAGCCATGCTCGCCAAACGTATGGGAGCAAAGAAGGTAATGGTGTTGATCCAACGCGGGGCCTATGTTGACCTTGTACAAGGCGGTGTTATCGACGTTGCGATCTCGCCACAACAGGCAACAATATCCGCACTGCTAACCCACGTGCGTCGAGCGGATATTGTCAACGTATCTTCACTACGTCGTGGAGCCGCTGAAGCAATCGAAGCAATCGCCCACGGCGATGAAACCACGTCCAAGGTGGTTGGCCGAGCGATTGGCGACATCAAACTACCACCGGGTACCACTATCGGCGCAATCGTTCGTGGTGAAGAGGTACTCATTGCCCATGACCGTACGGTTATCGAACAGGATGATCACGTAGTGATGTTCCTCGTGGATAAGAAGTACGTACCAGACGTAGAAGCACTATTCCAGCCAAGTCCATTCTTCCTATAGGCTCGGGTTATGGTTAACTTTCGTCCCGTACTTTTTGTAATAGGGTTAGTACTTTCTAAACTAGCCCTATTTATGTACGTCCCTACCTTAGTCGCCTTTATCACTGGTACTTCGGGTTTTCTCGAATTTGGTCAAGCTGTGCTAATCACCCATTTAGCCGCCTTCTGTTGCCTGAGTGTTGGGCGAACGAGAGACTTTAAACTCAGTGTGCGTGACATGTTTCTGATCACCAGTTTGGTATGGACTATCGCCAGTGCTTTTGCCGCCTTACCATTCGTGTTTATCAATCACATCAGTTTCACTGACGCCTACTTTGAAACCATGTCCGGTATTACTACCACAGGTTCGACTGTACTTAGTGGTTTAGACACCATGGCACCAAGTATTCTACTGTGGCGATCTATATTACAGTGGCTTGGTGGTATCGGCTTTATCGTAATGGCTGTTGCGGTTCTTCCAATGTTAAACGTTGGTGGTATGAAGCTATTCCATACCGAATCATCCGACTGGTCAGATAAAAGTAGCCCAAGAGCTAAAACAGTGGCTAAAAACATTGTTGCGGTTTATCTGGCGTTAACGGGTTTGTGTATTGTTGGCTACCTGATAACAGGAATGAATCTGTTTGAGGCCATTAACCATGCCTTTACCACGCTATCGACTGGTGGCTACTCCACTTCTGATGGTTCAATGAACCACTTCTCAAATGGCGCTCATTGGGTCGCGACCTTGTTTATGTTTTTAGGTGGGCTGCCCTTCTTGCTGTTCGTTGCCGTCATCAGAAAACGTCGATTGAATGAGTTACTCAATGATGCTCAGGTGCGTGGATTCACTTACTTATTTCTTATAAGCAGCCTCATTATATCGGCTTGGTTGGTGATTCGAGATGGCTACGCGGTGCTCGATGCCCTACGCGTATCTATGTTTAACATCGTCTCCGTTGTCACGACCACCGGATTTGGTCTTGAAGATTTCACCGCTTGGGGAGCTCTGCCAACCACTCTATTTGCGTTCTTAATGATGGCAGGCGCCTGTTCCGGTTCTACCTCTGGCGGCATCAAAGTTTTCCGCTTTCAGATTGCTGTCACCCTACTCAACAAGCAGATGATGAAACTAATTCACCCTTCTGGTGTATTTGTTCAACGCTACAACAACCGTCCGGTCAATGATGATATCGTGCGTTCAGTCGTGGCTTTCGGCTTAACTTTTTTTATCACTATTATCGCGATTGCTGGGGGACTGAGTGCCATGGGCCTTGACCCAATTACCAGTATTTCTGGCTCTATTACTGCCGTTGCAAACGTTGGACCTGGGATGGGTTCTATTATCGGACCAACAGGCAACTTTGCTCCCCTACCTGACGCTGCTAAATGGCTACTCAGCCTAGGAATGTTAATGGGACGCTTAGAGATACTGACTCTACTGGTACTTTTCTTCCCTGCCTTCTGGCGACGTTAAGGAATAAATATGAAAACGACGATTGGACTTTCATGCTTGCTTGCGAGCACCATGATTTACGCGGCGCAGACAGTCACTCTTGCAGATGGACGCCAAGTACAGTTGAATGATGATTTTACTTGGCAATACATAGTTGAAGCGGCAACTGATACACCGTCTATCCCAGTGAAAACCATCGCGGCAATTCCTGTGATTAACCGACAAGTGGGCAGCGTAATTCAACTTGGTAGCCCAAAACCCGTAATGCAGCTATCTGATTCTGGCGTCGATGTACTACTTGGCGCCGCACAGTATCAATCAGATCAGTTGGTTATTGAGACCTCTTTGACTAACCAAAGCACCCAGTCTGTGGTACTGGTTGAAGTAGAGGTAGAGTTATTAAACCTGTCTGGAGAGGTTATCTCTGAACAAACATTTTCGGTTTGGACTTCCATCAAACGCCTTGCTGATACCTACCTAAGGCCTCAACAAGCCGTCGCAGGTAAAACAATCAAGATCCCTGTTGAACGCGCTGAACAGTACCAAATCAACGCAAAAATCATCAAAGTCGAAACCCGTTAAACAGGATCGACATAAAGATAAATCGCGAAAAAATGGCATGCGCATCCTGCTAAAACAAAACCATGCCAGATTGCATGATTGTAGGGGATGCGTTTAGCAACATAGAAGATCACACCCAACGAATAGATCACTCCACCAGCAGCAAGCAAAGTGAGCCCTCCAAGCGCTAAATGCATCGCTAATTGATAAATCACTATCAATGACAACCAACCCATGATCAGATACGTGGCAAGAGAAAGTCGTTTAAACCGATAGACAAACGCCATCTTCATAATGATGCCAAACAGAGCAATACTCCAAATCACCACCATCAAACTGATTGCTAAAGGTGTACGCAAACTCACCAGAAGAAACGGTGTGTAGCTACCCGCTATAAGTAAGTAGATAGCGCAATGGTCGAAAGTTTTAAGCGCTCGTTTCGCTTTTTGATAGGGGACGGCATGGTAGAGAGTAGAAGCAAGAAACAGCACAATCATGCTGCCGCCGTAAATACTCATGCTGGTAATTGTCAGCGCATCGGCGTTGTGTTCTGTAGATTTGAGCAGTAACAGTACCAAGCCAACAATACTCAGCACCATTCCTAAAGCATGGGTGCTCGTATTGGCAAACTCTTCTTTAACACTGTATGCAGCGGCTGGATTCGCAGACATTTGACCTTACTCTTGAGTAACGATTGGAATAATTACTCAGGAGTATGGCATATTAGGCTTACACTTGTAAGCTGAAAATGGTTAATTTTTGGTTAAGAGTGGTTATCCAAATACTCGATCACTTTCTGCCCCGCTTCTTGAGCTGATGTATGCAGCGGAATCGACATCTGACGCTTAAGATCACCGATACCCAGTAAGCTTGCGAGCATACCTTTAGCACCTTCTCGATGGCGATCAATCTCAAACCACATTTGCAGCTCGTCTTCACTACGATAAGCAACCACTTCTAACTCTCGCCAGCGACCGTGAAACGGCCCCGTGGTTGGCACGAACTCAAACTCCTGCACAAACGGCATGGCAAAACCATCGACAGCTTCACATTCCACCTGACGAATACGTAAACCTTGTTCTTCCAGTGCTGTAAAAATGCCATCTAGTAGAGGATCAGGTCGTACCGTCAAGATATCTTTATCGGTTGGATCTTTAGCCATTGCGATATCTAGACCTGTTTCAAGCCAGACTTTGGAATCACCAATCGTGACGGGCGTATTCCAAGGCACATCAAGTTCGACAGAGAAGTCTCGACTTTCACCCGGTTCAATGGTGAACGCATATGGAAGTGACCACTCAGCTAACGCATAACTTGCCGGAACACGGCGCATTCGCCCTGCATTGGCTTTATCTTTATCGTGGTTAGCCGGAACCTCTTTGATATAGCGGCAGTATAGCTTGAGATCGATGTTATCAATCTCTTGCGCAGTCGAGCCACCGTAGACATGAATCGTAATATTGAGTTTTTGTCCCGGATACAGCACTTCTTGCTGAAGCACAGAGTCAACCTTTGCTGAGCCAATACCAAACGTCGCCAGCGTTTTCTTAAACAACGACATACATACCTCCTTGGCAAACACGAGACCATAACAATGTTTCATACTAATCTTGTTTGCTGTCTCACTACTAGTGACTTGTTCACATTATTGCAGCATCTACACATCGATTACATATCGACCAATCTTACTGATAATGCTAATCTATTTATTGATGTGCTTGCATATCAATATTCCTGATTAATTATTTGGATTGGCGTGCGCCAGAAGAGCCAAACTTCAGTAATGGAGCTCAACTCATAGTTAATCAGGCCATTACATTGGCAATGGATATGCCTGACAGTTAGGTAACTCGATGCGCCCAACAGCAGTCAGGTTTTCGCACACAAATCGTAGTGCGATGCGCCGTCGTAGTGGTTTTGCGACCGCTCCAATGGCAAAACAAGTCGCTACTACCATGACTTTAGTTGAAAAAACAGCCTTGATGGCTGCCGCTTCTCCTAAAGTGGTTAAAGCAGCTTAATTAAAAAGCGCAGTCTAGGCTGCGCTTTTTTCTTACCTTCTCCGCACCTATTTGATACCTTTAGCGACAAATCATTATAAGTTGTGTGGAGAAAGCCAATGAAATGCCATCGAATTGAAGAACTGCTCGAACTGCTAGAACCTGAGTGGCAAAAAGATCAGGAAATGAACCTGCTGCAGTTTATCGTCCAACTGGCGCAAGAAGCGGGTTACCATGGGAAACTTGAAGAGTTGACCGATGACGTACTGATCTACCACCTTAAAATGCGCAACAGCAGCAAAGATGAAATGATCCCAGGTCTGAAAAAAGACCAAGAAGATGATTTTAAAACGGCGATTTTACGCGCGCGTGGGATCATCGACTAAAAAAGAGCTCTCCCAAAGGCGACCAGTGGTCGCTTTTTTTATACGCACACAGCTCTTAAAACCCAAACTGTTAGGCGATTTATTTATAAAACTGTAATGATTTTTGTTGTTAAAGGTTGATAGTGTTAAAGAAATAATAATGTTATAGCGTATATAATCGCCGCCCATAAGAGATTACTAAAATAATAGTCAGCAATGTCTACTGAGCGAGAACATAAGAAATCTCGCCAATTAGCCTAAAGAAGGAAGCGTAATGAGTCAGGATAAAATCGATATCAAAGATGTGACTCCCAAGACCTTTAACCCTAAGACTCATAAAACTAAGGGTGACAGGTTTAACCCAAGCAACCGAATCTATGTTCGCGAAAGTAAAGGTACCTTTCAAAAATTACGCCGCTATGGCGGTTGGTTCCTACTGCTATTTTTCGCCCTAATTCCTTGGATCTCTTACGGCGACCGACAAGCCATCTTGTTAGACATTGGCCATCAGCAGTTTAACTTTTTCGGTACAACCCTTTACCCGCAAGACCTCACACTACTTGCACTGCTGTTTATGATCGCCGCATTTGGCCTATTTTTCCTCACAACCTTCTTAGGCCGCGTATGGTGTGGCTACCTCTGTCCACAAACCGTCTGGACCTTTATGTACATATGGTTTGAAGAGAAGCTCGAAGGCAGTGCGAATAAACGTCGCAAACAAGACTCTGGCAAGCTCACAGCTAATCTTGCAATGCGCAAAACAGCAAAACATCTCGCTTGGTGGGCGATTGCGCTGGCCACAGGCTTTACTTTTACTGGCTACTTTGTGCCAATCAAAGAACTCGTCGTAGGCTTTTTCACCTTTAACGCTGAGTTCTGGCCAGTATTCTGGGTGTTGTTCTTTGCAATTTGTACCTATGCCAACGCAGGTTGGATGCGCTCAATTATGTGTATTCACATGTGCCCATACGCTCGCTTCCAGTCAGCCATGTTCGACAAAGATACCTTTATCGTCGGTTATGACACGAAACGTGGAGAAACACGTGGCCCTCGCTCGCGCAAAGCCGATCCAAAAGCACTAGGCTTGGGTGATTGTATTGACTGTGACCTGTGTGTGCAGGTTTGCCCTACAGGTATCGATATTCGTGATGGTCTACAGTACGAATGTATCAACTGTGGTGCCTGTATTGATGCGTGTGACAACACGATGGAACGAATGGGCTATGACAAAGGATTGATCAGCTACACGACCGAACATCGTTTATCTGGCAAGCACACCAAGGTCGCTCGTCCTAAACTGATCGGTTATGGTGCCGTTCTACTCGTTATGATTGGTCTGTTTTTTGTTCAAGTCGCTAGCGTCGATCCTGCGGGTCTAAGCGTACTCCGCGATCGTAACCAGTTATTCAGAGTGAATGGGCTGGGTGAAGTTGAAAACACATACACTCTAAAGATCATCAATAAAACTCAGCAACAGCAAGAGTATCAGCTCAATGTTGAAGGACTTAGTGATGTCTCTTGGTATGGAAAACAGACGGTACAGGTAGCTCCTGGTGAGGTACTTAACCTTCCGATGAGCCTAGGTGTTAACCCTGACAAACTCAGCTCTCCTGTTTCAACAATTCAGTTTATACTGTCCGACAGCGAAGACTTCACTATTGCCGTAGAAAGTCGCTTCATTAAGAAGCTCTAGATTGTCTACTCACCCAATGGAAAGAGGCTCAGCAATGAGCCTCTTTTATTTTATGACACAGCAAGCCTTTAACTTTGATGCATTAACGCCTGACTTTATGTGGTATGCCCTCGAGAGCATCGGTATACGCGCCGAATCGGGATTCTTGGCACTCAACAGTTATGAAAACCGCGTCTATCAGTTCACTGATGAAGAACGCCAACGCTATGTGGTTAAGTTCTACCGACCTGAACGCTGGAGTCAGGAACAGATTCAGGAAGAACATAATTTTACGCTTGAGCTGATCGAATCAGAAATTCCCGTCGCTCCACCAGTCATCATTAATGGTCAAACTCTGCATCACTATCAGGGGTATCTATTTGCCCTGTTTGCCAGTGTTGGTGGCCGTCAATTTGAAGTGGATAACCTAGAACAATTGGAAGGGGTTGGCCGTTTCTTAGGTCGTATCCACAAAGTCGGCTCAAAGCAGGTATTTAAACACAGACCCACTATTGGTCTCGAAGAGTATGTTTATCAGCCGCGCAAGTTACTGCAAAACTCAACCTTTATTCCCATGCATTTGGAAAACGCCTTTTTCAATGATCTTGACCTACTGATCAGCAATCTCGAGACGCACTGGACGGATTCCACTAGCATGATACGTCTGCATGGCGATTGTCACCCAGGCAACATTCTGTGGAGAGATGGTCCTATGTTCGTCGACCTTGACGACGCTCGCAATGGCCCAGCAATTCAGGATCTATGGATGCTACTGAGTGGTGATCGGGCAGATAAAATAATGCAACTCGACATCATCTTAGAAGCGTATCAAGAGTTTAATGACTTTAATCTCAATGAATTGAAACTAATCGAACCTTTGCGTGGTCTACGTATGGTGCACTATATGGCATGGCTAGCAAAAAGATGGCAGGATCCGGCATTTCCTCTCGCCTTTCCATGGTTTAATGATCCAAAATATTGGGAAAGTCAGGTTCTCGGGTTCAAAGAGCAAATATCTGCCCTCAATGAATCACCACTTTCACTCATGCCACAGTGGTAACAACAATAATTACACATGGAGTTAAGAATGAAAAAGCTGTTTGCACTCGTCGCAACAATGATGCTGAGCTTATCGGCTCACGCTGCACAATTTAGTCAAGGTGAACACTATAAAGTCCTTGAACTTGAAGCTTCAAAGAAACCGACAGTGACTGAGTTTTTCTCCTTCTACTGCCCCCACTGTAATAGCTTTGAGCCTATCATTCAGCAGCTAAAAACGCAGCTACCTAAAGATGCTAAGTTCCAGAAGAACCACGTCTCTTTTATGGGTGGCAACATGGGAGAGTCTATGAGCAAGGCTTACGCCACCATGATTGTGCTAAAGCTCGAAGACAAGATGACACCTGTGCTGTTTGACCGAATTCATAACATGCGCAAAGCACCAAAGAACGATGAAGAACTACGTCAAATCTTCCTTGATGAAGGTGTCGATGCAGACAAGTTTGATGCTGCGTTCAATGGTTTCGCTGTGGATTCTATGGTTCGTCGTTTCGACAAGCAGTTCAAAGATAGCGGTCTTTCAGGTGTGCCAGCCGTTGTGGTCAACAACAAATACTTAGTACAAGCTCAATCGATTAAAACGCTTGATGAATACTTTGCATTGGTCAACTACCTACTGACACTGAAGTAATCGCTACAGTTCAAAAAAAGGGAGCCTATGGCTCCCTTTTTAATCCCAATGATGTAATTACTTTTCCTGATGCAACTCCTTGAGCACGGCATCTTTTTCCTTCCAAACATCCCCTAGCCATTGCTGAAACTGACGTTTATACGGTTTGTCGTTAAAGTAATCACCTCGCACTTTTTCATCAACGGGCAGAACCTGGGTACGAACCACTATTCTTTGCATTCTTCCCATCAAAGCATCTTTAAATGGCTTTTCTATATTGTCAGGGTAAGCCAGTGTGACATCGATAATATTATCAAACTGATCGCCCATCGCCGCTAACGTGTAGGCAATACCACCTGTTTTAGGTTGGAGCAGATATTCGTAGCCAGCTGTACTCTTACGCTGCTTTTGCGGTGTAAAACGTGTCCCCTCTACGTAATTCACCACTGTTGTCGGCGTGTGTTTAAATTTGGCACATGAACGACGAGTGGTTGCTAGATCCTGACCACGCTTTTCCGGATGACGAATCAGATACTCCCGCGAATAACGACGCATAAATGGCATATCCAAAGCCCAGCAAGCCATTCCGATGAAAGGAACATAGAGTAATTGTTGTTTAAGAAAAAACTTGGGCATTGGAATGCGATCTTTAAACACGCAGCACAACACGACAATATCAGTCCAACTCAGGTGGTTACTGATCATCAAATACCAACCGTCTTTCTTTAGCTCATCTCCTCCTTGAACATCCCATTCAACTTGGTTCGAAACATTCAGAATGGCCGAGTTAATCGTCGCCCATAACCACATCACTTTATTGGCTAATTGGGTGCCTTTCGCTTTCAACGCCGCAGTTGGAAGAAGAAGCTTGAATATAGCGATAATACAGATAGCTACCGAACACAAAGCTGAGTTTAAGATAACTAAGGAAACATTCAGAATAAGAAGTAAATGTGCCAACATAACGCTTAATAATGAGATTTGAAGAAAATTTAATATAGTTTTACTAATGGATAATAAAACAGCGTGTAATTATACAAGCCATTGGAAAGTTTGAAACTAATCTGGCTATGGTCAGAGTAGTTAATCAACACTATTTCCGGTGATGTCACCTTATTTAGCATTACACTTTTGGAGAACCCACAATGAGCACCAAACCTATCATGCTCTCAGCTGCCATTTTCTGCGCTGCTCCAGCAATGGCCCAACTGTCAGACACCGCTGGTATCAGTGGTGAAATTTCGTTGAGCGCCGGTTACCTTTCTTCAACATCCAATTTCAATACCGATGCCAACGCAACCATTAATGACAACACCCAAAAAGGCGAAAGTGACAGCAGTTTTATACCTGTACCTCTTGGTAGCATCGCCTATACGTTTGGAAGCCAGTTAGATAAACAGTTATATGTGGGTACATCTCGAGAAGATATTGCAGTAGGTACCTTAGCGTTAGAGTTGGGCTATAAGCAACTTCTGGCAAATGGAACAGTGATAGATGCCTCTTTCCTACCGACAATCATGTCTGGTGAAACGTGGTCAGATCCTTTTAAAACAGGTTCGGCAAGAAGCGTGACAGATGAGAAAGGCAATGCCTTCCGTCTAAAATTCAGCAATATCAATAATTCGGGCTTTAGCTTGGACACTGCTTATGCCAGTCAGGAAGTAGAGAACGAACGTTCAGGTTTAGATTCTGGCTACGTGTCATCCGCTCACCTTTTAAAACGAGATGCAGACAAACTCTACCTAAAGGGCGACTATCGGATGCGCATCCAACCCGGTACGTTTTTAGCACCCTCTATTACTTTCGTAAAATCGGATGCTGAAGGGGATGCCTATTCCTTTACTTCATGGGGAGGCGAACTATCCCTATTTAAAGTAATTGAGCGTCACCAGTTTGCTCTCACAGCTGGCTACACGCACTTCAGTTACGATGCATCTAATCCGGTTTACAATACAACGCGTGCTGATGATGAATTTAGCCTGTTTGCGGCCTATGAGTACCAACAATTAATGGGTTTACCTGATTGGTCTCTGATCTCTTTTGCTGGCTATGGACAAAAAGACTCAAACATCAACTTTTACGAAGAACAACAGTTAATATTCTCCGTAGGTGTTAACTACAAGTTCTAAGCATCGGGAAGCCCACGGAGCACCTTCCGTGGGCTTCCATTCAATCTATACCGCTTGTGCGGTAAGTTGTCGCAGCAATCGGTCCATAGAACGATAACCAAGAGCCTCAGCAAGATGATTACGCTCTATTTGAGGTGAACCTTCTAAATCAGCAATGGTACGGGCGACTTTAATGATTCGGTGATACGCACGAATCGATAGACCCAATCGATGCAAAGCATTTTCTAGAAACTGCGCATCCTGCTTTTGCAGTGGACAATAACTCTCGATTTCTCGACTAGTGAGTAAAGCGTTAACCTTGTTGGCACGCGAGAGCATTTTTTCACGCGCTAGCAACACACGCTGTTTGACAACCGAGGTCGACTCTCCTCTATCACCCCCCTCTGCTAGTGTCCCCTTTGGTAAGGCAGGGATTTCCAACGACATATCAAATCGGTCAAGTAAAGGCCCGGACAAACGACTCAAATAACGCAAAATAACTTGTGGGTTAGCTCGAGATAAATTGCCCTCGTAATACCCCGTAGGACTAGGGTTCAAAGCGCCAACCAACTGAAATCGTGCCGGAAATCGCGTTTTCCCTTGCGCGCGTGAAATAATAATTTCACCAGACTCAAGAGGTTCCCGCAAAGAATCCAACACTTTGCGTTCAAATTCTGGCATTTTCCTAATACCGGTTTTAAGTTAGAAATGTTATCAATTAGATACTAGTGATCTTGTCAGGGTTAGTGGGACACATTGCTTCAGATGCTAGCGAAACGATAGGTGGCTGCATCTAGTTTTTAGCCGAGCAACCATCAGTGTTACCTATTCAATCTGACTTCTTTATCTAACTCCTCATCATGAATGGATATTCACTTAGTCGTTAGCTGTAACAACTCACTCACTGAACTCAGATCGAGAGAGGAACACCCCTTAATCATGACCACCACATTAAATTACTAATGCCAAGAGGTGTGCCAGTGCGCTCATCGCTAACACCGTTTTGCCCCAAAGTTTGTTACGTTTCTAAATACGTTCCAGTTACTCAGCTAGTTTTGATGTACAAAAGTAATGCGTGGCAAAACGCAAGGCTTGTCCCATTACCTTCTTAGGCATCATTTGACCCCGACCCAAAATCACCACCTACATAGCCAATCACGTTAGTAGCATTTCAATCAACGTGTGACCGACATCAAGCTTAATTTTGTATGTTATGTGATAAATTTCATAAAATTTTTTAGGTTGGTGAAAATTAAATGCGCTTGTACGAACACGGTTCAGAGTGGAGACGATGGGATCTTCATGTACACACTCCCGATTCAGTATTAGAGACACAATTTAAAGGTGATTGGGATGGTTACATCGCAGCCATCGAGCAATCTGACTCTGGTGTTGCTGTAATTGGTATAACAGATTATTGCTCTATATCTGGTTATGAAAAGGTTGTGGAGTACCGCCAACATGGGCGAATGAAAAACATCGAAACAGTTATCCCCAATATTGAGTTTAGGATTACCCCCAATACCGAAAAACATAAAGGTATAAACATCCATATACTCGTTAATCCTGATTCCACACATCATATAGCTGAAATCAAGAACGCTCTCAGTCGTTTGTTCATAGACCATCACGGTCAAAACTATGCTTGCTCTGAAGACCAGTTAATGAGCTATGGTCGAGCGTTGTATCCAAAGACAGCCCACTGCGATAGAACGTCATTAAGAGAAGGTATTAATAACTTCAAACCGTCTTACGATGTACTCAAGAAATGGTACAGCGGAGAGAAGTGGTTAAAAGAAAACTCCATAGTTGTTGCAGCTAATGGTTCTAATGATGGTGTGTCCGGTATTAGAGACGGTGGGTTTACAGGCTTAAAGAAAGACATCTACCAGTTTATCGACATGGTATTTTCAGCCACACCAAGCGACATTAAATACTTTACGGGTCAAGGTACTAAGAGCAGAGAAGATATTGTAAGTGAACTTGGTCGTCTCGTACCTTGTGTTCATGGCTCGGACGCACATTCTATCGACAAACTGTTTGAACCAGACCAAAAGAGATACTGTTGGATTAAGGCTGACCCTACGTTCAATGGCCTAAAACAGGTTGTTTTTGAGCCTGACCGTGCATTTATTGGTGAACTTTCCCCAGAAACGAAAGCTGAATATCAAACTATCAAACAAGTAAGATACATTGATAATTCTGGTGCTAATAAGTTTTCGAATAAGTGGATACCTCTTAACAAAGACCTGAACACAATCATTGGTGGTAAGTCTTCCGGTAAATCAATGCTTCTGTACCACATTGCGAAGGCTATCAACCCTAGCGAAGTCTCAACCAGAGTAGAGCTATCAAAGTCATCAACCTACAGTGACATTCCTAATTTAGATTTCGAGGTTGAATGGTCGAATAATGAAGTGTCTAGGCTGTCTGATGCTGACGACCAAGCAAAGGCTATCACCTATATACCTCAACTTTACATCAACCAATTGGCTGATAAAGATGGTCGAGATGATTTAAACGAGTTGGTATCTAAAACTCTTCTTCAAGATGAGCAATACAAAGACTTCGTTAATGCTCTTGAGAATAGGGTACGCACAGTCAACTCATCTATTAATGACAAAATTGACACTCGATTCCTACTGATTAGTGAGTATCAAAAGCTACTCAGTGAACTCAATGAAATTGGTAACGATAAGTCTGTTAAAAATGAAATTGCAGCACTTGAAGTGAGAGCAAAGGAGATTCGAGACAAATCTAAATGGACAGAAGAACAAGAGAAGTATTACGCCTACCTAGTTCATAAAAGACAGTGCGTTATTAGGGCAAAAGACAGGCTTACGTATATTCAGTCTGGCTTACGAAAATTCATAGAGAGTATTGATAATCGACAAGAACAATGGATTGACGCGATTCGAGATCAGCTACAACAAGACTCAGGGTTAATTGCACAATCAACGGTTCTCAAAGGCTTACTTGATTCGATGCAACAAGACTTGGCAGAAGGCTTTACTTCAACCAAGGACAAGGCGAATCGAAAGCTAGATTCGATCCCCGATAGATTGACAGCACTAAACGACAAGCTTGAGGGAGTAGAGCATGAACTGAAACCTCTTGAAGAAAACGTGAAAGACAAAGCTGCCCTTGAACAACTGAATAAGCAACTCAAGGTTGAGCGAGAGAAGCTTGCAAAAATCAATGTCAAACTTAAAGAGCTTGAGGCAATTACCAAGAAAGGTGAAGAGTGTATAAAGGAACTAAATGAGCAGTTCAGTTCGTTAATAAATCTATACAAATCTCACTGTACCAAAGTCAGTGAGCACCAAATGGATGACGACATAAAGATTGAGGCAAAGGTTGTTGTCGATGCTAGCAAGTTTGATTCGTTTGTCAGTTGCTACCACAAGTCAGGGGCAATTCGCACGGTAGTCGATGATGTTCAGGATGAAAACGGTGACTACCATTTTGACATTGATACTCACGCTGCGTTTGTAGAGAAGACCGCCAATACAATTAGAGGCAGTCAATCCCCTACCTTGCGCAAGAACCAGAGCCTTAAAGATGCTTACAGGCTCCTTTACGCTGACTACTTCGGTATCGACTTCCTTGTTACTTATAAGAACGACAGCATTGTACATATGTCACCGGGCAAACGTGGCTTGGTCTTACTCAGTTTGATGCTTGAGCTTAGTAACTCAACGCACCCAATATTGATTGACCAGCCAGAGGATAACTTAGATAACAGAACGATTTACTCAGAACTTAAAGACTTCGTTCGTAAATGTAAGAGTAAGAGACAGATTATAATGGTGACACACAACGCAAACCTAGTAGTTGCAGCAGATGCAGAGTGTGTTGTTATTGCAGATCAACGAGGGCAGTCAGGAATAGCAGGCATACACCAATTTGAATATCTTGGCGGCAGCCTAGAGCATAGCTTGAGGTGTGATAACAGCTACGACTACCAATCACTTGATGAGTTAGGCATTCGACAGCATGTTTGCCATATCCTTGAGGGGGGTATCAGTGCCTTCAAAGAGCGGGAACAGAAATATAACCTTCTTTGATTCGAAGGTGCTCCTGTTCATCTTCGAGTCAGCAACCACAGGATTGGCTTTGATATTTGCCACAAACAAAAATTGGGAACTTAATGATCAACTATATAAAGCAAAAGCGGAAGAGAATGGCAAAGGTACAAAGGCGTACTTATGCTGTTATACCTCAAAGTAAAAGAACGGCTATCTATAAGCATCTTAAGGCTGACCTCTGTTCCGATAAGATTTTATCCCACCTTGATGTTGGATTTGAGAAGAGCCTTTTTTTGGCGTCTCTAAGAAACCTGTCTGATCACGGTAACCCGCTGAGGTTAAACAACTTTGCATACTGTATGCGTGAAGTTATAGGGTTAATACTTAGCAAGTATTCTAGTGACGAAGATATCAAAAGATGCCGTTGGTTTGTCCAAGATCCAAATACAGATGTAACTAGAGTTCAACGAGTCACATACGCAATCTGTGGAGGAATGTCTCCAGAATATGTTCGAGAAACTATATTGGAAGTGGAAGATGAGGAGGATGACCTATTAGCCGAAACCTTAAAAAGCTTCAGTAAAAAGTTTAACGCGCTAAGTAAGTACACTCATGTTAGGTCTGATAAATATTTTAACGCGAGTGAGAAAGACTGTGAAGAACAGTCAAAGAATATCTTAGCTCTGACCAGTGATATCTTGACTCTGATAGAAGATTGTAGACGCGAGATACTTTGGAAGATAGAAGAACACTTGAATGATGCTGTAATCAACGCCTCAATAGAAAGAACAATGGAAGGCTTAGACATACTGTCCTCACACGGAATGGTCAACTACCTTGAGTTAGAAGACTACTCAGTTGAAAAAATCACTAGCCAATCAATTGAGATAAACGGCGGCGGCACTGCATATTGTACTCTAGAGTGGGGTTCCAGATCTGATTGGAGAGATGGTGATGGGGCTTCTTTAGATACTGACTTTCCCTTCAACTTCAAAGCATTCGCTTCCATTGCCAACTTTGAAGATGTTGATATACCAGAAAATCACATAGATATTGATAACCGTTCTTGGTACGAGTAGCTGTTTTATTAGACTAATACTAATTGCTATCAAATATTTTTGTTATCGAATAATGCCCTGTTGAGTTACAGGGCATTTTTGTAGTTATCACATACTTAGTGGTCAGGTATACGTAAACTAATCCGTATTTTTCTAATTCAGCAAAATCACTGACACGTTTCTGCCCAAAAACCTTCACATGCGGCACTCTGATCTGCCTTGGCTAACCAGAAATTTGTAAAAGGTCACAATATATCCGTCGAATCTCATACTTAGTGATGTTCAGAAGTCACTACCCTAGTGGTATGAATACAAAGACCTTCCTTCTAGCCCAAATCCATCGAGCAAAACTGGATTGTGACAAATGTTTAGACGATCTTTTTGATATGATGAGTCAAGCATTGATGCGAACCGATTCCGCAGAAATCGATTGGCATTTAATGAACGACTTGATGGGCGATGACATACTTTTGATTATTGTATTGACCGATGCAAACCTAACGATCAACTTTAATGAACTTGTATTGAGAGAGGCGGTGAAGTACGTAATAGCTTTTAGTCGCGAGTTGCCGCATTAACGCCACCTTTGCTCAGACAATTCAACGCTTTTTAGTCCATTTGCTATTTGAAGGCTTAGGGTAATAATTATTAAATCGTTTAATAATTTAAACTAATTCTTTTACATCAAAAAGTTAAACTAATTTAGATTGCATGCGTATTAGCTCAATGATGAGCCTAAGTTCACACTAAAAGTTATTTCCGAAAAGTTGGGGCGCTTTTGACAGTATCCGCTGCCACCATTGACGTCATAGTTTTGATTCGATGTATACCACTAACTACTAGTGGCGCCACACATCGCTTAGGGACAGTTTATCGATTCGATATACCACTCTGCGTTTTTGGGTATAACAGTTTGCGTTTTTGGGTATAACAGTTTGCGCGATGGCTATACAGGCAGCGCAGACAGTACCAGTTTATCGAAACCTATGTACCCGCTTATCGAAATTGGTGTCATAGCTTATTGATTCGTTGCATACCACTACTAGTGACAGCACACATCGCTTTGGGACAAAAGCACTTTAGTCACGGATTAGTTATTCTTTTCATCAAATCGTAGTGAATTTTGATGAATTTTCTCGGATGCCAATGAAAGATGTTGATATTAAGGCTTTTTTTGTTTTTTTAACCGTTATTTGGCTTAATTAACTATTATCTATATTAGGAGAAATTCATTGCCTCCACATATAGCTTTGGGAGAGAGAAGAGCTACGACACCAAGCTTGAGGGCATAGTGAATTTAGGCACCACGACAATATGTGATGGCAATTATTAAATCGTTTAATAATTCATACTAATCATTTTATATCAATAACTTAAAACAACACTCCCATCCAAAAAATGACTACCAAAGCATTATTTGTAAAATGTATATTTTTGCAACCTAACTATCTGATTTGCTTTTATTTAAAGGGGAATTGAAAGTATATTGAATATTTGCATGTACACATATACAGTTAATGTGCATTTTTCATACAAGGGAGGTAAGAGATGAAAATCGTATTACTTGATTGTGATTGTATAAGGGCAGATGGATATACGTTCTCAAATGGAGGTCAAGGTGCCATTAAGTACATTGCTGTTGCAAACCATTCAGCAAAGCTCCCCAAAACACCGACAGGAAAGCCTTTAGGCAAAGTTGCCCCTGTTTTCAAAAACTCAAGCGACTTTATGTTGTTGTACTTGCTTACTAAGCTGCTGATGCGTTCAAAAAAACTAAAGGGTGACAACCAACATGAAATCGCCATCGTTACTAGGGACAAGGCGTTGATTGAAGCTATTCAGATGGTAGCGCAGCGCAATAATGCTCGATGCTACAACTATCCTCAAATTAAGAGCTTGGAGGCAGACTTCTATGCACGATGAAATGGAAAGACTAATGAGAGCAAAGGCGCGAACAGCTAATTAAATCAAAAGGTGATTCGAATAAGGCATTTATTCAAATCAATAAATGAGCCGAGTCAAGGGTGAGTTCAAATCATTGAGTGTTCACTGGCTCAATGGGTAGACAGATTATGGGGATTTGAGGATGCACCTCAGATCCCCTTTCTACTTGCTAGACACCCATCAGTAAACATCTTATCGATGTCATACCCATATAGTGGGTTGGCTACTCATTTGGCTTAACATCGGCAGTGATATAGATATAGTTGAACCAAATTGCGATCGCTGGTTGTCACGAACTCTATAGAGTAAGCTAGTACGTAATCTACTGATTAGGAAGAGTTAATGAGTACAATAAAGAGTAAGGCAAAAAGGTTACCACCATACAAATCTATATGGTTCTGGGTGTTGCCATCGCTCACTCTACTTGCTGTTTTTACATTGGTTTCTATGGCTCAAAATATCTCTGGTTTCTCAGAAGGGTTAAAAGAAATAATGGAAACCTATAAGGTTGCGCTGGCTCTCCTCACTTCCTGTTTTATGATATTAATTCAATGGCTGGTAGCACACCTTTCAAATAAGCCATCCGAACTGGAAGAGCAGCAAGTCATCAATAGACACCTCAGAGAAGAGTATGCTGCCAGTGAACACCTTTTGATTAAGCAATTTGGAAAATTAGCCTCTGACCGTTCATTCACCTTTATTACCACAGAAGACTTGCCAGCAATACACTCCAAGGTGTACGCAGAAGATCGCCTAATACAACGTGGAGAATTAAGTATCTGCGATGAGGCAATACGAGCCTTTGACTACTACTTTGCAAATACCGAAAGGTTGCTAGAAGAAGCTCTAAACCTACTACAAAAAGAAGAAGCCAAAGCGGCACCGAACAGACATATAAAAGAAAGCCTGATCATTCAGTTAATGCAGTATCTAAATCAGTGTGTACTGACTCTTCATTACGAAACAGGGATGAAGGTGATTGACCTAGATCGTTCTGATGTTAATGCCTACCGAGACGCTTTTTTTGAAACTCTACATCTAACAAACTTTTTAGGGGGAGAATTAGCCCCCATTGTGAATCGCGTGGTTGATACCCCATCAACCGAAAGTTCCAATTCACAAGAAGATATACAAAACATGTTTGCTGCCGCCAATGAAATAGCAGAGAGCCTAGTTACCAGTAGTGAAGGGGCAACATGCGGTGGCTTGCATAGAAGTATCCAACTAAG
This sequence comes from Vibrio sp. TRT 1302, assembly GCF_050113875.1. Lineage (NCBI taxonomy): Bacteria > Pseudomonadati > Pseudomonadota > Gammaproteobacteria > Vibrionales > Vibrionaceae > Vibrio > Vibrio sp. TRT 1302. The sequence continues at coordinate 30,055 of NZ_JBNJOF010000015.1, forward strand.
ATCTATTATAAAACAAGCACAAGGCTCCCCCTTGTATCTCTTAGCTTGTCAGGTTATTCAGGATATTGTTCTTGAGCCTCTACTAGACGAAAACAATAACATCGGTGTAGTTCAGGTCGATGACGACTATCCGAAATACGACATTTACAATCAATCTGGAGAGAATAACCTCACTCTTAGTTATGTCGAAGTTGATGAGCATACTTTGACACTGACTTTAAGCGGTGAAGGTGAAAATATAAAGGCTACCGTGAAGTTTATAGATTCAGAAAAGCAAAGGTTTGAGGTTGATAGGGATATGGGGGGACGCTTTACCTTAGAATGCAAAAAAGCCATTAATAGGCACCTGTCTAATTGCTGATTATCCCATTAAAGCCCTCTAGAAAGGGCTTAGTATCCCAAGCAACCAGCGTATCAAAAATGAGTATCGAGCTTTATTGTCTCGAAGATACAGTACATCTATCGATATCAGACTGAAAAGCTTCCAACAATCTATTGATCTCAACGAGCGCAGCAGTAGATGTTAGCTCCTTTCTTGCTATCTGCTCCTCCACCATCTCTAACTGACGTTTAGCAAGCTCAACACTCGACTTAAGAGAAACGGCATCATAGACCTTTGTATAGCCATGAATATCAGCGAAGGCTAGATCAATGTAGGTGTCCAAAGAGCTAAGCATTGTGTGACCAGTCCACTGCTGAAGCTGCATTTTAAAGGTTTGGGTATGAAGCAGATGTTTTCGGAAATCATCTTTATCATTCACTTCTTTGGTAGTGAGGATTAGCTCCTTAAGCTTATCTGTGATGAATGCGTGTCTCCAGAGATGTGGATGCAACTCCCCCTCAATACCAAGCTCTTTCTTCCATCGGTTCATGTACGTTGTCCATGAATCAGCAGAGAAGGGCTGACCTGTGGTTAAACTAATAAAGAGGTAGTCATGTTGGACTTTCTTCTTCCTCATGACCTTCTTGCGATATTTGATGTAATCCCCAATTACAGATAATAAAACGTGTGGTACGGGAATCTTTCGGCTAGTGATGTCATCCTGACGCTTCAGGGTGGTAAGAGTGAGCATACAAGTGCGTTTAGCCTCTTCGTAATGGCTCATTTTAATCAAATGAAGTTCCGTTACTCGACCACCTAATTGCTCCATCGCTGTATATATCGCTATATCTCTTTTGCGCTTGTCTTTGCTTTTCTGAGTCTTTATATACTCCCACACCCGCAAAGCATCATCTTGAGAAACAGGATGGCGTCTCTTGACTTCATCTTTTGTTGGCACCGCTGCATGGGTGACTTTGACACCCTCTTTAAACCCTTTTTTACCTTCCAATTTGGTTTTAAAAGGCTTTTCGATCAACTGAATTGAATTAGCTTTATCCGCGCCAATAAAGTAACTCAAATCATGAAAGTCTTGGACAAACTTCAAGAATTCAAGACAGGTATGGGCTATCTTTATAACCGAATTATTCTTGCGTACCAGTTCACCAAGAGAGGTTCTTTCCACCTGCAAACATTGAATAAAAAGCGTAAATGTGGCATCGGTAAGCTGGCTAAATCGACTCAACATCGGCTGCTTTTCAATAAAATGCACCAAATGAATAATATCGTATGCATATCCGCGAAGAGTATCTCCTTTTCGGTTTCTCCGTGCCATCATCTGTATGTAGGCATTGGCTTCATAGCAAGGTGCATGATTACTGTAAGTAATGAATGGGATGTCTAAAGGCTTACGAAAGATAAGCTTGCCATCAAACCCAAGATGGCTCCATTGTTCAAAACCTTTGAGTTTATGAACCGCCATCAAACCTCTCCATTCAGTGTGTAATTCATCTGAGCTTCAATCTTTCTACTATGCTCTCTGTAAAGCTCCTGCCGCACTTCTACTGTTCCTTCATAATTCGCTAGTTGTTTTAGTTTAGAGCGCAATTCTGTAACCATAGCGGTCAGTAAAGAATTGCTACGCCGTGCAACATCAAGCTCTGACTCAAGCTCGGCAACTCTTCGCTTCAAACCCGCTTTGCTTTGTTTATTACCTTTGGTGGCACTTTCCTCACCATTCGCATTCTCTATCGCCCTTTTTGCATGAATGCGCAGCTCATCTAAGGATAAGAAGCCCCTCTCTAGAAGAGCCTCTGAGATGTTTTTGACCGTGTTTAATGAGCACGGGGCAATGTTCCGCTCTTGGTTCTGATATTTAGCGATAGCCGATTGAGATTTGAGAGCAATAACTAGCTCTTCATCATCTTTAAACTCAGCGGGAGTTGTGATTATTTCTCTCAAAAGCTTTTCTGTTTCAAGCACCTTGACTTGGTTTTTCTCCAGAACTTTCATGTTTCTAATCCTTAATCAAGGTCTTTGATTTTTAAAATAAGATTAAAGGTTTGAGTGGCGTTGCCATCGCAATCATCTACGGTGAAGAACTCTGGCTCCAGCGTGATACGCCCCTCCTCCAAAAGGTGGAGAACCTCTGTCTCAATATCCTGCTCTTTTTGAATTTGGCTGATGTGAGGAATGGTTAGATAGGACTCATCATCGTAGTCTTCCGCGGCTTCGCTCACTGACTCTATAGTGATCGGCGTTGAACTATCACCCGTCATTCGCTCTGCAATAATTTTGCGAACCTCTTCAATTCCATCGAGCTTGGCAAGCTCAGAGGTGGAATCAACCACACCACGAACAATTACACTGGCTTTAGCTCCATTTAGTACCGCACCTGTTTCTGATTCTGAGATATAGTGGTACAGATGTTCCATATCTGAATGTGCGAGCATCCAACGCAGGGCATCCATACCATCGAACCCTTTAGACCAGAAGAATGCCATCGCAAAGAAACGTCTCAGTTGGTGCTGACGAACGTAATTACGGCGGTACTCACCGTTGTCATATTGCACCAAGTCCGTTTCTAGGTAATCACATAAGGCATCAAGGTGCGCATTATAGGTTGTATGTGCTGTCTGACTTAAAAGGCAACGACTTGAGTCTAAATTGTTAAATAGAGAAAGTTTTCCTATAGATAGATTCAATTCACTTGCCTTTATGTTGAATTGTTCCAGTTGCCAGATGAACTTGGCGATAGATGAGTGAATAGGTCTCTCTATGGTTTCATTTTCCCCTTTTGAGCCTGTCTTTTTTGCCCTAAATATCAAATTGTAATCTACGTTTTCACCTTCTTTTGAAAAGGGATTTATGTTGCTAGGTGATAGGTTGCCATGTGGCTTCAACTTGATTAATTCATCTTGTCTTCGAGCCATGATTGCCCCCACCAAGACCTGTATTGCGCCTTGCAGCACAGAGAACAAGTCAAATAAGCTCTCGTTGGCTCGAATCCGCTCAAAGCGATTTTCAACGCTATCAGCAAAGCCTTTAACCTGCTTTATCCCTTTTTTCAGGTATTCACTACTCAGGCAATTGATCGCCTCCGTTTGCAACCAGTAACCTCGCTCTGAGCCAGACATCTCTCGATGCAACTCTTCATTCCAAGCTTTGGATTTTTCAGATGGGCGGAGTGTGTTGGAAGCTTGTTTAGCAGATTTGCTTCTTGCTTCAGACAGCAGCTTTAATATTTCATCCAGTAAAGTAACAGTGCCTTCCTCTGTAGGTAGATGCTTTTTGGCAAACTCATAGCTCTGACGAATTAAATTAAACACAAAGGTAGGCGGCAGGGTTCTGGTGCGTCCCACTCTTTTTAGGTTAACTAACTGACTAATGAGACCTGAACTGACACGCTCGGACAAGATTGAAGGACTGGCAGCATCTTCACGCTCAAGGTTGGTATATATCAATTGAATTACTTCAATGTATTTCGAGATAGCCTTTTCACTCGTGCCTGTTGAGGTGTCTCGATTCTCAACCGCACGATACTCTGAGTTTCGCGTTGGCTCTTTCAAGTGAAGTTCGAGATAACGGGGAGCATTAATGTCGTGATATAGCATCTTACCATCAAATAGCAGCTTCCTGAGCACAGCAGAGTTGCCACTGTATTTAATGAACTCTTTAGCATCTTGATAATAGCCTTGTTCAAAGAGCCAAGCGCACGCCTTTTCTCTCTCTACTAGAAATAAGAAACTTTCATCTTGCACCATGTCTTCTGTAACGTAGGGAAACCTCTCTTTAAACGTTTGTGCATCGGCATCAGAAACACTCTGAGAAGCGTAATCAAGTAATACCTGAGTGCGCTTCTCAATCTCATACACACCTTGAAAATTTCCGTGCTCGGCGTATTTCGTCAAGATGTTCAGCCAGAAGTCATCATTCACATTCAGGAGATGATATTTTGCTAGTTTCAATTCTTTCGAGTGCAGCAAGATAGCATTGATGAGAGCGATTACCTTGATAACTTTTTGATAAGCCGTTTTTGGGCTAATAATCTTCCCACCATTTTCAAGTGGGTTGTCTGCTGCTGTGATCCAGTATTTGAAACTGTTTAATAACTTTTGATGCCTTGTATCCGTTAGTTTCTTACCATCATCCAAGTAAACCGTTTCCCAGTGTATCGTTTTTGGGGTTTTGCCAAATCTTAGTACCCATTTTTTTGCAGAAAAACTGGACTCTAACCATTCGGGCTGTCTGTCATCGTAACCGTAGATGCCTGTATGGATGTTCGTAATGATATCTAAAGCTCGATAGTCATCATTTGCCACTGAGAAATTGATAATATCTTCAAGAGTTTCTGAACTAAGACCATCCAAAAGCGAATGGTCTAACACGATGCGTTCAATGAGGTTAGCAATAGAGGAATTGTCGATAGCAATACTTAACATAGCAGCGCTCCCTTGATTGAGTCAGTGTTTAGACTGTTATTAGTTGCAATATCAAGCATTCTCATAAGATCATCATCAGCACTATGTTTGCCTGAACTTAGGGTATCTAAAATAAAAACTGCTGATTGATACCAGTGAGTCACAATATCTAAAAAAGATTCCCCATTATCACTACTCTCAACGACAAGGCGTATCGCCATTAATAACTGCAAAAGAGATGTCGAGATGGTGTATGTCAACTGGTCAAATTCTAATGATTCAGAACTTTCATTATCAGTGTTCGTTTGCTGAGTAAAACCATGATCGAAATGCTCAGGAATATTGCTGATGCCGTGGTTGTTCAAGAACTCTTCGATATCTTGAGCGCTCATGTTTACAGCATCAAGTAGATGTACTGAATCTTTCATGGCTTCAAGTAAAATAGCGTTCTGGAACTGACGTATCCAACGTGCGTTAAAGAAGTCCATGAGTGGTTTAGGAAGGTAAGATGCCAGTAGTCTCGCATTTTTCTTTTCATGGCCAAGCGCCTCGGCAGCGGCATCCATTGAGCGTGTTTCCAAGTAAATTTGAAAGCCTCTGTGTCGTCTGATTGAGCGTAATGAATGAATGTCAGAAATAGCCTTAGCATCTTTCAAGGTGATATCGCTACTCATATCAAAGAACGACTTATCTTGAAGCCAATCATAAAAATCATTTGCAGAATGAAGAGTGGTATTGAGTTGAGCTTGACGTATTGCATTAGTAGCGGTTGCAGTCAAAATCATCTTTCGCCAATTCACATCCCCTTTCTGCTTTAGGTGCTCACGGCTCATACGAGTATGCTTTATCAAGAACTCAACTATAGATTTAGAAAACTCATTGAGCACCACTTCTTGCTGCGCGTTGGTCGCTCCCTTGCGGGGTTTGTAACTGACCGCAATGTGCTGATTACCCACTTGCTTGAAACCAACCTGATTGCCATTCACATCAAATAAATCCCACTTTTCTAACCAAGAGGGGGTTATCAGTGGATGCTCCATCACAAGAAGCGTCAAAAGAACATTTAGTGTTGAGTTAGTTGGTAAATTTAACTCGGTGATGAGTTGACTAGATTTACCGTGATACCCCAAAAATGATAAATAGCCCGTAGCTTTTGCAGCGATGCCATGTGCATAAAAGGTTGCCACTGTATTTTCTAGCCTATCTGCACCGATAATATTTTGATATTGAGAATTATTGCCATTGCGACTCAGTGGTTTGACTGAACCTGTGCTCTGAAATGCTTTATTTCTATTCTCTCGATCTAAAAGCTCCTCAAATTTCAAGAGACACACATGCTTTATATGCGCCATATCTCTATCTACACGTTGCTGAATAATTGAAATAGCCTCTTCATCTTTAATTTTGAGTGGGATGTTAGTAAACCATCTGAGGTTTTCTGACTGCGTAGCGCTGCCGCCAATTGAAAAGGTAGGCGCTGCATCTTTTGGAGCTTTCCAGTCTGGAACGATAAATGGTTTGTGAGGCTCAGCAAAAACACCTGTGTTGATAAAGCACTCAGTATAGTGGTTAATGGTATTTCGCCATCTTGTGTGAAAACTCTTCGGGCAGTGCTGGGCACCTTGGGAGCGCACAAATAGCACTTTAAACACCTTGTGGAAGAATAGCTGCACATGGTTACGACTTAGAAGGGCTTCTATTGTCAGTCCGTCTCGGTCGGTATAAACAGTGGAGATACCAACAAAAAGTTTTTTGAGTTCTTTTAATGCATTGCTTAGAGATGATGATTTTTGTGTAAAAGCGTAGTTTTTAAGAGCAAGATGAACCTTGTTGGTAAACGTCTCACCGAAATTAACATAAAGCGTATCCAGATGAGCCTCATGCTCTTTACCTTCTTTTGACACCACCTTCCAACCATTAAGGTAGTCAGCTTTTGCTTTATCTATATTGAGCTTTTGGAACTGAGTTAGACAACTTGAAGCATCTGCGGAGGTTTTTACACTCGAAAACCTTACTTCATTCAAGGTCAAATGCTTATCTTGCGCAATGTAACGGAAGAGGGCTTTGATTTGATTACATAAGCTATATCTGCGCCCAAGGGCGATATCATCATTGCTATAAACAAAACCAATGAACAACTGAAAGTGTGCGTTAAGTGAGCCTGAATCATTCAGTATCTCCAATGCACTGTAGTTGCCTTGTCCAACCAAGTAGCAGTAAGCCGCATAAAGATTCAATATTGGTTGTATAAGTCCTGGGGAGACTGAGGATTCAGCAGCAAGCGCTAGGTAGTTAGAGTATTCCGCTGACAGTGCAGTTTTTAGCAAAGAAAGTTCATTTAATGTTTTTACATTCACAACCAAACCTCATCGATTGACAACTCATAATCACCTTAGTTGTCACACCGACTACTGTCAACGTAAATTGAGGTATAAACTTTCAAAATAAACCTTTAAAATCATTATATTACCACAAATCTGACAGCAAATAGGTATTAGGATTATTGGCGTCTCATCAAGAAACAACAAACCATTGTGGGCAAGTGAAATCTCACCCGGTCTCGGAATAGAGCCACCTCCCACTAAGGCTGCCATTGAACTTGTATGGTGTGGAGCGCGAAATGGTCTCTGCTTCCAGTTATGAACATTAATCTCTTGTTGTGTCAGTGAAGCGATCGAAGCAGTTTCTAACGCTTCTTGATCGGACATCTCGGGTAATAAATCACACAGCCTCGACGCCAACATCGTTTTGCCTGTCCCGGGAGGGCCTAGAAAAAGCAAATTGTGGTTACCAGCAGCGGCAATTTCCAAGGCGCGTTTGCCTTGTTGCTGACCAATAATGTCCTGCATGTCACGCTGTAAATACGACTGACTATCCTGGTATTCGCTTTGGTGAAGAGACAAGGGTTGCTGACCCGAAAGGTCTGCACACACCTCTAGTAGACTGCGAGCTGATTTATGCCGTTCCGCCCCAACCAACGCCGCTTGATCACCATTTTGATGTGGTACAACTAAGCTACGTTTAACACGATTGGCGGCTAAAGCAGCAGGTAGAACACCTTTGACGTATCTCAGTTCACCTGACAGTGCCAATTCACCAATAAATTCTCGCTCAGATAAAGCGACGGTAGGTATTTGCTCTGAAGCGGCCAAGATACCCAACGCAATGGGCAAATCAAATCTCCCTCCCTCTTTGGGAAGATCGGCGGGAGCAAGATTCACCGTAATTCGTTTCGCTGGAAACTCAAAGCGTGAATTCACAATGGCGCTGCGAACTCTATCTCGTGATTCTTTAACCGTCGTTTCGGGTAACCCAACCAAACAAAAACCGGGCATACCATTACTAATATGTACTTCGACTGTCACCGAAGGTGCTTCAACCCCCACACACGCTCGACTGTGAATAATGGCTAATCCCATAGTGAATCCATCTTGTAGATGCTCATTATTTATCCCCCTGATAGTTAGTTCATTTTCTTATCAAGGTTGTTATATAGCTTGGCTAGATGCTGAGAGAATGTGAAAAAAGAATGAGTTTTTGCTTGTCATTTAACGGATATGTATGTTACCACTAGAGACGCAAACATTTTCGTGCCCTATTCGGCACACATAACTATAGAAAATAAGATGAACTTTAACGCCCGCACTAACGCACTGATTGCCCTGATTATCGTGGTCATTATTGACACCGCGCGGGGTCTAGTGGGCGAAAGATAACCACAGAATAGAAAAAACCCCCGCACTGCAAAGTCCGGGGGTTTTTTTACAATTAGTACGCTGAAAAATTTGGCTGACATAAATTTAAAGCTCATTAATAGAGCTTGCAGGAAGAATGGGAGCGCACATGACGTGCAATAAAACACAACATCAAGATAAGGACAGCCGAGGGGGTAGAGGATGACAGGTGCAGAGCTAGTCGTAGCTGCTCTACAACAGCAAGGAATCAAAACCGTTTTTGGTTACCCTGGCGGTGCCATTATGCCAATCTATGACGCACTATATGATGGTGGCGTTGAACATATCCTCTGTCGCCATGAACAAGGTGCAGCAATGGCTGCAATTGGTATGGCTCGAGCAACACAAAGTGTCGCCGTATGCATGGCCACTTCAGGTCCCGGTGCTACAAACTTAGTGACAGGTTTGGCCGATGCTTTCATGGACTCTATTCCGCTAGTTGCCATTACTGGTCAGGTTGCGAGTTCGCACATTGGTACTGACGCATTTCAGGAAATGGATGTCATAGGAATGTCACTATCCTGTACCAAACACAGCTATCTCGTTACCGACATCAATGAACTGGCCCCCACATTGGCCGAAGCATTTGAAGTAGCTAAAACTGGCCGCCCAGGCCCTGTGATCGTGGATATCGCTAAAGATGTACAGCTTGGGCAAGCTCCTGTTGAGCTACTACCACCATTTACTCCACCTGCAATGCCCGTTGCCAGCCAAGAAGCAATAGCTAAAGCTCAGGAGCTTCTTTCACAAAGTTCTCGTCCTGTTCTTTATGTTGGTGGTGGCGTACAACTAGGTCACGCAACCAACGCCGTGCGCGAATTCTTGCGTCTAAACCCTATGCCGTCAGTCAGTACACTTAAAGGCTTGGGCACTATCGAGCGTCACGATCCACATTACCTAGGTATGCTAGGGATGCACGGAACCAAGGCTGCAAACCTTGTTGTTCAAGAGTGTGACCTTCTGATTGCCGTTGGCGCACGTTTCGATGACCGTGTTACTGGTAAGCTAGACACTTTCGCTCCCAATGCCAAAGTTATCCATATCGATATCGATGCAGCTGAAATTCATAAACTTCGCCAAGCAAACGCTCCAGTTCGTGCAGAGATTCCAGCCGTTCTTCCTCATCTTGAACTGACTCAAGATATTACGCCTTGGGTTAAACACAGTGAAAGTCTGCGCAGTGGATTTAAGTGGCGCTATGACCACCCTGGTGATCTGATCTACGCACCGGGACTACTCAAGCAGCTTTCTGACCTCATGCCAGATAGTTCGATTGTTTCAACAGATGTTGGTCAACACCAAATGTGGGCAGCTCAGCATATTCAGCCTCGTGATCCGCAGAACTTCATCACTTCGGCAGGTCTTGGCACCATGGGCTTTGGCTTGCCAGCAGCAATGGGCGCCGCAGTAGCTCGTCCTGTTGATCAGTCTATTCTCATTACGGGTGATGGTTCGTTTATGATGAACGTGCAGGAGCTTGGAACACTAAAACGTCGCCAAATTCCTGTAAAAATCGTACTACTCAACAACCAACGCTTAGGCATGGTGCGCCAATGGCAATCATTGTTTTTCGATGGCCGCCACAGCGAAACTATCTTAGATGATAACCCTGATTTTGTAATGCTAGCCAAAGCCTTTGATATTCCTGGTAAAACCATCACCAAGAAAGAAGAAGTTGAGCCAGCACTAAAAGAGATGCTAGAAAGTAACACGTCATACCTTCTTCATGTTTTAATCGATGAGGAAGAGAATGTCTGGCCACTTGTACCACCAGGTGCATCAAACAATGACATGCTGGAGAACACATAACATGGAAAGATACTTAATCGACATTAAAGCAGACGACAAACCCGTTCTGCTAGAACGTGTACTTCGCGTTGTTCGTCATCGTGGCTTCACTGTTAAACAGGTGGCAGGCACACAAAACCACGAAAGCAAAATCGCCAGCGTAGAGATCATCGTTGATAGCGACCGCCCAATCTCGTTCCTAACCAATCAGATCGAGAAGCTTTGGGACGTGCGCACCGTTGAAGTCACGCAAATTGCGCGAGATGAATTACCAAATAACAACTTACAACAAAAGATTTGTGCATAAGGAAGGCAATAATGGCTACAAAAACAGCAGATTACATTTGGTTTAATGGTGAGATGGTTCCTTGGGCGGAGGCAAACGTACACGTTTTGACTCACGCGATGCACTACGGCACTTCAGTATTTGAAGGCGTACGCTGCTACAACACACCAAATGGTCCAATTGTCTTCCGTCATCTAGAGCATGCGAAGCGTCTGAAAGATTCAGCAAAAATATACCGTTTCCCGATTCCATACACGATTGAAGAAATCATGGAAGCAACGCGTGATACTCTGCGTCAAAACAAACTAGACAGCGCTTACATCCGTCCACTCGGTTTTGTGGGTAACGTTGGCCTTGGTGTTTGTCCACCTGTAGGCACAGAGATGGAGCTTATCATTGCTGCGTTTCCTTGGGGTTCTTACCTAGGTGAAGATGCGCTAGAAAAAGGTGTAGATGCCATGATTTCTAGCTGGAACCGCGCTGCGCCAAATACCATTCCAACCGCAGCAAAAGCTGGTGGTAACTACCTTTCTTCTCTACTGGTTGGTGGTGAAGCTCGTCGCCACGGATATGCTGAAGGCATCGCACTCAGCGTTGATGGTTACCTATCTGAAGGTGCAGGTGAAAACATTTTTGTGGTTAAAGATGGCGTGATCTGCACTCCACCAGCAACCAGCGCTATCCTACCAGGCATTACTCGTGACTCCATCATGACCATCGCTCGCGATCGTGGTTACGAAGTGCGTGAAGCTAACATTGCTCGTGAAGCACTGTACCTTGCAGACGAAGTATTCATGACAGGTACCGCCGCAGAAATCGTTCCTGTTGCGACGATCGACAAAATTGAAGTGGGTAGCGGTAAACGCGGCCCTATCACTAAAGAGCTGCAAGAAGCTTACTTCGGCCTATTCAACGGTACGACTGAAGATAAATGGGGTTGGCTAGATTACGTTTACCCAGAGAACGCACCGGCAAAATAAGGAAGTAGTAAGATGCCTAAATATAGATCAGCAACCACCACTCATGGACGCAACATGGCGGGTGCGCGCGCTTTATGGCGTGCGACCGGTGTTAAAGATGAAGACTTTGGTAAGCCAATCATTGCGGTAGTGAACTCATTTACTCAATTTGTACCAGGTCACGTTCACCTTAAAGACATGGGTCAGTTAGTCGCTCGTGAAATTGAGAAAGCAGGCGGTATCGCTAAAGAATTTAATACGATCGCGGTAGACGATGGCATCGCGATGGGTCACGGTGGCATGCTCTACTCGCTACCATCACGTGAACTGATTGCTGACTCAGTAGAATACATGGTCAATGCTCACTGTGCTGATGCCATGGTCTGTATCTCGAACTGTGACAAAATCACTCCGGGGATGCTAATGGCGTCAATGCGCCTCAACATCCCTGTAATTTTCGTCTCTGGCGGCCCTATGGAAGCGGGTAAAACCAAGCTTTCTGATCAAATCATCAAACTAGACCTTGTTGATGCCATGATCCAAGGTGCTGACCCGAAAGTTTCTGACGAACAAAGCGAACAGATCGAGCGTTCAGCGTGTCCAACCTGTGGTTCATGTTCAGGTATGTTCACAGCTAACTCAATGAACTGTCTGACTGAAGCTCTAGGCTTATCTCAGCCAGGTAACGGCTCAATGCTCGCGACTCACGCAGACCGTGAAGCACTATTTATCAACGCTGGTAAACGTATCGTTGAACTGACAAAACGTTACTACGAACACGATGACGCCTCGGCTCTACCACGTAATATCGCGACCTTTGACGCATTCGAAAATGCGATGGCATTGGACATTGCGATGGGTGGTTCAACCAATACCATCCTGCACCTATTGGCGGCTGCACAAGAAGGTGACGTTGACTTTGATATGGAAGACATCGACCGCCTATCTCGTCAGGTACCACATCTATGTAAAGTGGCGCCATCTACGCAGAAATACCACATGGAAGACGTGCACCGCGCTGGTGGTGTAATGGCTATCCTTGGTGAGCTTGACCGCGCTGGACTGCTACACAGCGATGCACGTACCGTACTCGGTCTTTCTATGAAAGAGCAGTTGGCCAAGTACGACATCATGCAGACCGAAGATGAAGAGGTTCTAAAATTCTTCCGCGCGGGTCCTGCAGGCATTCGTACTACTAAAGCATTCTCGCAAGATTGCCGTTGGGATCGTCTAGATGATGACCGCAAAGAAGGTTGTATCCGCACGAAAGAAAATGCCTTCAGTCAGGAGGGTGGCTTAGCCGTTCTTTCAGGCAACATCGCTCTCGATGGTTGTATCGTAAAAACAGCAGGGGTGGATGAAAGCATCCTTAAATTTACCGGTCCGGCTGTCGTCTTCGAAAGCCAAGAAGATGCCGTTGAGGGTATTCTGGGCGGCAAAGTGAAAGCTGGCGATGTGGTCATTATTCGCTACGAAGGCCCTAAAGGTGGCCCTGGTATGCAAGAGATGTTGTACCCAACGACTTACCTCAAATCTATGGGTTTAGGTAAAGAGTGTGCCCTGCTGACTGACGGTCGATTCTCAGGCGGAACATCAGGACTATCCATCGGTCACGCTTCTCCTGAAGCGGCCAATGGTGGTGCTATCGGTCTGGTAAAAGAAGGCGATATGATCGCAATTGATATTCCTAACCGTTCAATCTCTCTTGAGGTTTCAGAACAGGAACTTGCTGAGCGCCGTGCAAAACAAGACGAACTTGGCTGGAAACCAGTTGATCGTCAACGTGAAGTATCATTTGCACTAAAAGCTTACGCGAGTATGGCGACCAGTGCTGACAAAGGTGCGGTACGAGATAAATCTAAGCTAGAGGGCTAGCTTATGACGCTTACGCAACAAACTGGCGCAGACTATCTGCGCCAGATCTTAAGAGCTCCAGTTTACGAAGTGGCGACCGTTACGCCACTTCAGGATATGCCTCGTCTTTCGGCTCGTATTGGCAATAACGTTCAAATTAAACGTGAAGACCGCCAACCAGTACACTCGTTCAAACTGCGAGGTGCGTACAATATGGTCGCGAGTTTGAACGATGAACAGAAATCCGCAGGGGTGATCGCTGCGTCGGCCGGCAACCATGCACAAGGCATGGCGTTATCGGGTACGAAACTAGGCATAAAAACGACCATTGTCATGCCTAAAACGACACCGGATATCAAGGTAGAAGCGGTGCGCGGATTTGGCGGCAATGTGGTTCTACATGGTAGCAACTTTGATGAAGCTAAAGCGGAAGCTGAACGTTTGTCGGCTGAGCATGGTTACACCTTTGTTCCTCCGTTTGATCACCCTTTGGTCATTGCTGGTCAGGGAACAATTGGAATGGAGATGCTGCAACAAAATGGTCATCTCGATTACATCTTTGTCCCTGTTGGTGGTGGTGGTCTTGCTGCGGGCGTTGCTGTTTTAGTCAAACAACTGATGCCTGAGATAAAAGTCATTGCTGTTGAACCAGAAGATTCCTCTTGTCTGAAAGCCGCTCTAGACGCAGGAGAGCCTGTCGTCTTAGATCAAGTGAGTATGTTTGCTGACGGCGTAGCCGTAAAACGTATCGGAGAAGAGACATTCCGCCTTTGCCAAAAATACATTGATGGACACATTTCGGTATCCAGCGATGAAATCTGCTCTGCGGTAAAAGATATCTTTGAGGATACCCGTGCGATTGCCGAACCTTCTGGTGCACTGGCTCTGGCTGGACTAAAGAAATTTGCAGAAAAGAATGAACTCAAGGGTAAAAACCTTGGAACCGTTTTATCAGGCGCAAACACTAACTTCCACGGTCTGCGTTACGTCTCCGAGCGTTGCGAACTTGGTGAAAAACGTGAAGGCCTGCTAGCTGTCACGATTCCTGAACGCCAAGGGGCATTCTTCGAATTTTGTAACTTAATTGGTGGCCGTGCCGTCACTGAGTTTAACTACCGTTACAATGATGATTCTTTAGCGAATATCTTCGTCGGTGTTCGTCTGCAGGGTGGTCAAGAAGAGTTAGAACATATCATTCATGATCTACGTAACGGCGGCTACCCAGTGGTTGATTTGTCAGATGACGAAATGGCAAAACTGCATATTCGCTACATGATTGGTGGAAAGCCATCTAAACCACTGAAAGAACGTCTCTATAGTTTTGAGTTTCCTGAGTACCCCGGCGCTCTGCTTAAATTTTTAAGTACCCTAGGAACACACTGGAATATTAGCCTGTTCAACTACCGCAACCATGGTGCTGACTATGGTCGAGTACTGTGTGGCTTTGAATTGGATGAGTCAGATCTCTCTCAATTCTCAGCTCATCTGCGTGAATTGGGTTATCAGTGCAAAGACGAAACCGACAACCCGTCGTATAAGTTCTTCCTTTCCTAGTCAGGATACCCTCAATACTCAGCCTCTTGCTTTCAGTAAGAGGCTTTTTTATTTGGCTTTAGCGATTTTTCGCTCTCAACCGCTAACACTAACTGTCTGCTTATTGGACAGAATGCGTGATACGCATAGATATAATGCTAAAGTTTCATTTTAGTCATACCTTATTTAGGTCTACACTCAATTCTGTTTTTTAATTGCTGCCCGTGGTGGAGACGACAAATGTTTAACGCACTGATCCTAAACCAAGAAGACAAACGCACTATTGCTTCCATCGAGCAAATCGATGAATCACAACTCCCTCAAGGTGAAGTCCTAATCGATGTCGATTACTCATCTCTCAACTACAAAGATGGTTTGGCTATCACTGGTAAAGGCAAAATTATTCGTAATTTTCCAATGGTGCCTGGTATTGATATGGCGGGAACCGTTGTCAGCTCTGAAGACAATCGCTACCAAGCGGGTGACAAAGTTGTACTCACCGGCTGGGGTGTGGGTGAAAACCACTGGGGTGGCATGGCTCAGCGTGCTCGTTTACAAGCAGACTGGCTAGTCCCACTGCCAAAAGGTATCGACAGCAAAAAAGCCATGATGGTAGGAACCGCAGGTTTTACTGGTATGTTGTGTGTGCAAGCTCTGCTTGATGCCGGCATCACACCAGAGTCCGGTGAAGTACTAGTAACGGGTGCGAGTGGCGGTGTTGGCTCGGTTGCGGTATCGCTGCTGGCAGCGTTGGGCTACCAAGTCACAGCTGTCACCGGACGTGTCGAACAAAATGGTCCACTACTAGAGAAACTTGGCGCTAGCCGAATCATTGACCGAGCGGAATTTGAAGAACCTGCGCGCCCACTAGAAAAACAAGTTTGGGCGGGTGCGGTGGATACCGTAGGCAGTAAGGTGCTAGCGAAAGTTCTTGCACAAATGGATTATAACGGCGCTGTAGCAGCATGTGGGCTTGCTGGCGGCTTCGACCTACCAACAACCGTCATGCCGTTTATTCTACGTAACGTACGTCTACAAGGCGTTGACTCGGTGATGTGCCCAACCGAAAAACGTATTGCGGCGTGGGAGAGACTGGTTGAGCTCCTTCCAGAAAGCTACTTTGAACAAGCATGTACAGAGATTGAGCTTCAAGATGCACCAAAATACGCTGAAGATATCACCAATGGTCAAGTAACAGGTCGAGTGGTGATCAAACTTTAGCGGCAGCAAAACTCAAAGAGCCAGCACCTGTAATGCTGGCTCTTATTGATTCTGCCTGTCTAGTCTAACCCAATATCTTCTATTCGCTTGGCAATTAAACGACTACATTCTTCTTTAACTATCCCACGCAGCCACTCCTGAGAAGGTGAATGTTCACAGCGGGGATGCCAAATCATTGAATAATCAAAGGGCGTAAACTGAAACGGCAACGGCTTGATGAGCAAATCATACCGTTCAGCAACTAAGTACGCCAAATCAGCAGGCACGGTAATAATGATTGGCATGGTATCCACAATCGCCAACGCCGCCTCAAGATGATATGCCCTTAACACCATTTTCCGCTCAGGTTGATCAATCAAAGCCTGCTCAATCAGTGCCTTAACGCCATCACTGATCGCGATCATCGCATGCGGATAGGTCAAATAATCCGATAGGCTCATCTCTTTATCTGCTAAAGGATGCTGTTTTGAGAGCAAGCAAAGCACACCTACCCTTCCAAGAATTTCACTGCGTAGCGGTTCGACTGGGCCAATAGGTCGGCAGATGGCTAAGTCTGCTCCTTGATAAGTCAGTTGATCAGCGAGTCTGTCATGTTGCAGAGGTAGGAAGTTAAACGAAACATTCGGCGCTTCTTGATAGATTCGCGGTAGAGCAAAGGGCAGTATGGTTTGCATCGCGTAATCTGTGGTCGCTATATTGAACGTCTGATCGCAGCTCCTTGGCTCAAACTCTAATGGTGACAACAGCTGACGAAGAGATTCGAGAGGTTCACCCAAAGCCTGATCGATTTCCAGCGCTTTTTGAGTTGGGATCAAGTGCTGACCTTGCCGAGTAAACAGTGGATCGGAGAGCATTTCACGTAAACGCCCCAGAACTCGACTCATAGCCGATTGACTGAGGTTAAGGCGGTTTGCCGCTTTGCTGACGCTGCACTCCTCGATAAGAACACGAAGCGCCACCAACAAGCTAAGATCACGACGATAAATGTCTTCTAATTCCACGTTTAACCATCATTTTTTGAAAAGGTGTCTGCAATTGTACCTTTTTCAGGCAAAAAAAATCCCGCTTTTCAGCGGGGAAGCCCAAGAAAACTGGGGATAGTGTCGGAATGTAGTTGAGCGTAGTGACAGAAATGAATGACCGTTGGAAGCGCAATCATCCATTCTCTTGCTCTTCAGATGCGCTCGGCCAGCGATGCATCTCGAGCCAGATCCCTACAACCGTCGCACCCATGCCGAGTAGCGGCATAAACGAAGACGATTCTGCTGGTGAACGTAAAACAAGAGCGCAGAAAGAGATAAAGCACAACACTGAATAGATTGTTAACCGATCTAATGCTGTCAACATAATAGCTCCCTCGTTCAAATGTTACCAACTTGTTAACTAAGTTAAAACAAAATGATCCATTTGCCAAGGGGTTATTGAATATTTTTTCTTCACTAGTATTATCTAGGCCAAATTAGGTAACCAAAGATACGACCATGACATTCAATATCGAGCAGGCAAATCAAACATTAGAGGCAGAAGGACTACGCTGCCCAGAGCCAGTGATGATGGTCAGGAAGACAATTCGAAACATGCAAGATGGTGAGGTTCTGCTTGTTAAAGCCGATGACCCATCAACGACCCGTGACATTCCCAGTTTCTGCCGCTTTATGGATCATCAGTTAATCGGTTCTCAGACAGAACAACTGCCATACCTATATTTAATTAAGAAAGGAATGGCATAGAGGCCATTAGCAAGAGATGAAAAAACGGCTGCCCTAGGGCAGCCGCTACTTTATTCGTCGTATTCTATGGTGTGAACTTCAGCCTGAAGTTTATTGATCTGCTTTCTCATGGCACGCATCTCTTCATGCATCGGTATTATGTGAGCGACTCGAATCCAAGCCTCAACCGTCAATCCAGTCAAAATGAACGTACCCGCAACAATGGGCAACCACATGTCCGTTAGCACCAAAGCCAGCAAACACAACACAAGGCCAAAGGTGAACAAGTAACTCTGACTTCTAGGGGTGATCCCCGTATAACGTGTAAGCATCATATCGCCCTCTCGCTATCATTCACATGGTTAAATTACCATGACAAACATGACACTAATATGTCAGCGATCACGTCTACGAACGATTTCAATCGATACTTTGAACTGACGCATTCTAAAGGCTAGCTATTGATATTTAACACCATATCCTTAGCAAACTACTAGTAAATTGCAGCACCAGTCGCTAAGGCGATGAATAGCAAAGCGGTCACTTTTCGGATCAAATCCAGTGGCATTTTGTCTGCTGACAGTTTACCGATCAGTACCACAGGCACATTGGCCAAAAGCATACCTATGGTGGTGCCAAGAACAACCCAACTCAGAGCATCCGCATATTGCGCACCTAAAATTGAGGTTGCGATTTGCGTTTTATCTCCGATCTCAGCGACAAAAAATGCAATAAAACTGGCGATGAAAGGTCCTCGATTCGAAATCTCTTCATCGTCATCAAGTTTGTCTGGAATCAGTACCCAAGCGGCCATAGCAACGAAACTGACCACCAGCACCCATTTTAAAACTTCCGGTGAAAGATAATCAGCAACGACAACACCTAGCCATGCTGCTAACGCGTGGTTGGCAATGGTGGCAAGAAAAATGGCTGCGATAATGGGTATAGGTTTACGGTATCGACTCGCTAACAGGAGTGACAATAATTGAGTTTTATCACCGATTTCCGCCAGTGCGACGGTGGTAATAGAAATAGCTAAAACGCTCACGACATGCTCTTTTGAGGTAGGGATTATTTTTAACCAAAGACAAACCTCATGCCCCACCCCGGTTCATGATGATTTGTCTAAGGTCTTGCTAAACACGAGTGACGTTTTTGATTGTTATCTGTCACTACTCGTCTCGAACGCCATGATGATTTTGCATCAATTATGTTGACGAACGAACCTACTATCCCAGTGTTGATAAATAGGTAAGCTACTCCCCAAAGACAGCGGAATTCTATCGATCCCCTTGCCGATTCTCAAGTAGGAAACTACAAATAAACTCCCTTTTAGGAAAATTTGGTTAGATAAGGCAGAAAAATTCTATTAAAGGGGATTTTTGCCTATGAATTAGTCAAGATTACCTCTACTCCCATGCCTAATATCTGGGTATACTTGATTGTTATTTTTTATCAATTTTAGACACAAGAATCGCGCGAATTACTATGCAAAAATACGATATCAAAACCTTCCAGGGAATGATCCTCGCGCTGCAGGATTACTGGGCACAAAATGGCTGCACAATCGTTCAGCCTCTAGATATGGAAGTAGGTGCAGGCACCTCTCACCCAATGACATGTCTACGTGCACTTGGCCCAGAGCCAATGTCGACAGCTTACGTTCAACCTTCACGTCGTCCAACCGATGGCCGTTATGGTGAAAACCCGAACCGTCTGCAGCACTACTATCAGTTCCAAGTAGCTCTAAAACCATCTCCAGATAACATTCAGGAGTTGTACCTAGGCTCGCTTGAAGTTCTTGGTATCGACCCGCTAGTTCACGACATCCGCTTCGTAGAAGATAACTGGGAAAACCCAACACTAGGTGCATGGGGTCTTGGTTGGGAAGTGTGGCTAAACGGCATGGAAGTGACTCAGTTTACTTACTTCCAGCAAGTGGGCGGCCTTGAGTGTAAACCAGTAACTGGCGAAATCACTTACGGTATCGAGCGTCTAGCTATGTACATTCAAGAAGTGGACTCAGTTTACGATCTAGTGTGGAACGTTGCTCCAGACGGTAGCAAAGTCACTTACGGTGATATCTTCCACCAAAACGAAGTTGAACAATCTACGTACAACTTTGAACACGCAGACGTAGATTTCCTATTTAGCTTCTTCGATCAGTGTGAAAAAGAGTCTAAGCAACTACTGGAGCTTGAGAAACCTCTTCCTCTACCTGCTTACGAGCGCATCCTGAAAGCGGCACACGCCTTCAACCTACTTGATGCACGTAAAGCAATCTCTGTAACTGAGCGTCAACGTTACATCCTTCGTATCCGCAACCTGACTAAGTCAGTTGCAGAAGCCTACTACGCATCTCGCGAAGCGCTTGGCTTCCCTATGTGTAAAAAAGAAGGTGAGGAGAAGTAATCATGGCTAAAGAATTTCTAATTGAACTCGGTACAGAAGAGCTACCACCAACGCAACTTCGTACATTAGCAGAAGCGTTCGCAGCAAACTTCGAAGCGGAGCTAAAAGGTGCAGACGTTGAACACCAAGGTGTGAAATGGTATGCCGCTCCTCGTCGTTTAGCTCTTAAAGTGTCAGCACTGGCTGAAGGTCAAGCAGACAAAGTCGTTGAAAAGCGTGGCCCTGCTGTTGCTGCTGCTTTCGATGCTGAAGGTAACGCAACCAAAGCAGCACAAGGCTGGGCTCGCGGCTGTGGTATCACAGTTGACCAAGCTGAGCGCATGGTCACGGACAAGGGTGAATGGCTACTGTTCAAACAAGAAGTAAAAGGCCAAGCAACCTCAGAAATCGTTGTGGAACTTGCTGCTAAAGCTCTTGCTGATCTACCAATCGCAAAACCAATGCGTTGGGGCGATAAAGCAACACAATTTATCCGTCCAGTGAAAACACTAACCATGCTTATGGGTTCGGATCTGATCGAAGGTGAAATCCTTGGTGTTGCGTCAAGCCGTACTATCCGTGGTCACCGCTTCATGGGTGAACAAGAGTTCACTATCGACTCTGCAGAGCAATACCCAGCGATTCTAGAAGAACGCGGTAAAGTAATGGCAGATTACGAAGCACGTAAAGCGATCATTCTTGCTGACGCACAAAAAGCAGCAGCAGCCGTTGGTGGTATTGCCGATCTAGAAGACGACTTAGTAGAAGAAGTAACTTCTCTTGTTGAGTGGCCTGTTGTACTTACTGCAAAGTTCGAAGAAAAGTTCCTAAAAGTGCCTTCTGAAGCTTTGGTTTACACCATGAAAGGTGACCAAAAGTACTTCCCTGTATACGATGAAAACAAGCAACTGCTACCAAACTTCATCTTTGTATCAAATATCGAATCAAAAGAGCCTCGCTACGTAATCGAAGGTAACGAGAAGGTTGTACGTCCACGTCTAGCGGATGCAGAATTCTTCTTTAACACTGACCGCAAGCGTCCTCTTATCGACCGTCTTCCTGAGCTAGAGCAAGCTATCTTCCAAAAGCAACTTGGTACGATCAAAGACAAAACTGACCGTATTACCGCTCTTGCTGGCTACATCGCTAAGCAGATCGACGCTGATGTTGAAAAAGCAACTCGCGCAGGTCTATTGGCTAAGTGTGATCTAATGACTTCAATGGTATTCGAATTTACCGATACTCAAGGAGTTATGGGCATGCATTACGCCAAGCATGACGGTGAAGACGAACAAGTTGCACTGGCGCTGTATGAGCAATACATGCCTCGTTTTGCTGGTGACGACCTACCAAGCACAGGTATCTCTTCAGCAGTCGCTATGGCGGACAAACTAGACACTATCGTCGGTATCTTTGGTATTGGCCAAGCACCTAAAGGCTCTGACCCATTTGCACTTCGCCGCGCTTCTCTAGGTGTACTGCGTATCATCGTTGAAAACGGCTACAACCTAGACCTCGTTGATCTTATCCGCGAAGCAAAAGTCCAGTTTGGTAACAAGCTGACCAATGACAACGTTGAGCAAGATGTTATCGAGTTCATGTTGGGTCGTTTCCGCGCTTGGTATCAAGATGCAGGCTTTAGCGTCGATATCATTCAAGCAGTACTCGCGCGTCGTCCAACCAAACCAGCAGACTTTGACCAACGTGTTAAAGCGGTATCTCACTTCCGTGAGTTGGAAGCGGCAGAAGCACTCGCAGCAGCGAATAAGCGTGTAGGCAACATCCTTGCTAAATTTGATGGTGAACTAGCAGCAGAGATCGACCTAGCTCTTCTCCAAGAAGACGCAGAAAAAGCACTAGCTGAAAGCGTAGAAGTGATGACTGAAGCTCTTGAGCCAGCGTTTGCGACAGGTAACTACCAAGAAGCATTAAGCAAGCTTGCAGACCTACGTGAACCTGTCGATGCGTTCTTCGATAACGTTATGGTTATGGCGGATGATGAAGCGCTTAAGACAAACCGTCTAACGCTACTGAACAATCTACGTAACCTATTCTTGCAAATTGCTGATATCTCACTACTACAGAAGTAAGCATTAATCGTAAGAATCGATTGAAATCACCAAGACTAAGGGAAGCAATTGCTTCCCTTTTTTTTCTTTACCTTCCAGCGAACTCGCAACAGATTGCTCACAGCAACACTCCAAACATCGATCCAATGAGACTGGATTTGTGATCAAAAAGTAAATTATTTTCTGCCATGCTTAGATTGGCTCTTTGCGTTGTACTCACATTAAGGTATGTTCAAGGATTATTCGCTTTACTAGCTGTTTCTAGTAACTCATTACACTTAAAGCAATCACAATGAATTAGGTATAACTACAAATGCAATTCTCGAAGTTTGGTGAAAAATTTAATCAGTATTCTGGTATCACACGATTGATGGATGATTTAAATGATGGTCTGCGTACCCCAGGAGCCATTATGCTCGGTGGAGGCAACCCAGCCGCGATTCCAGCTATGCTCGAAGACTTTCGCCAAACCAGTGAAGAGATGCTCGCCAGTGGCGAATTGATCGCAGCCATGGCCAATTATGATGGTCCACAAGGCAAAGATGCATTTGTTAAAGCACTCGCTAACTTATTGAAAGAGACTTATGGTTGGGATATCAGCGAGAAGAACATCAGTCTGACAAATGGCAGTCAAAGTGGTTTTTTCTACTTATTTAACCTGCTCGCAGGTCAACAGCCAGATGGTTCCCACAAAAAAATTCTGCTGCCTTTGGCTCCTGAGTATATTGGCTATGGCGATGCTGGGGTTGATGAGAACATTTTTATCTCTTACCACCCAGAGATAGAATTGCTCGATAATGGCCTATTCAAGTATCACGTCGACTTTGAGCAACTTAAGGTTGATGAATCCGTGGCGGCTATCTGTGCATCACGCCCGACTAACCCTACAGGTAATGTTCTAACGGATGAAGAAATTCACAAGTTGGACAAGCTCGCACGTGAAAACAACATTCCGCTGATTATCGATAACGCTTACGGACTACCATTCCCAAATATCATCTTCGAAGATGTACAGCCATTTTGGAATGAGAACACCATCTTATGTATGAGCCTATCAAAACTAGGTCTACCGGGTGTTCGCTGTGGAATTGTCATCGCCAATGAAGAAATCACTCAAGCAATGACGAATATGAACGGCATTATCAGTTTAGCACCGGGGAGCATTGGACCGGCGATCGCTCATCATATGATTGAAAAAGGTAACTTACTGAAACTCAGTTCAGAAGTCATTAAACCTTTCTACCAACAAAAGTCACTTCGCGCCGTTGAACTGCTGCAAAACGCAATTACCGATCCGCGTTTTCGTATTCATAAACCGGAAGGCGCTATTTTCCTTTGGTTATGGTTTGATGAGCTTCCAATCACTACCATGGAACTTTATCAGCGTCTTAAAGCACGTGGGGTATTGATTGTACCTGGCGAGTATTTCTTTATCGGCCAAGAAGATGACTGGGAACACGCTCACCAGTGTTTACGCATGAACTATGTGCAGGATGACGAGATGATGCAGAAAGGTATCAATATTATCGCTGAAGAAGTGGCGCGAGCCTATCAAGAGGCTTAATTTAATCAGAAGTAAAACAGCCCAAAGCTAAGCTTTGGGCTGTTTTCGTTTAAATTGCGCTAATATGTTCGCATTGGTAGAAGGTCGCTTCTACCGTAGAAGAACGCTGATAAACGCCGCCAAATGTAGAAGAGCCCGCAAATCCGCGATTAATATAGTTAGCACCCAGTGCCGCCGCTTCTTCACCAAAAGTAGAGTTAATCTTTTGTTCAGCATCCATACTGTCAGGGCCTAATGACACGATCCCCATGATACTTTGCGAGTTAGGGTTGTAAGCAGACTGACCTTTAAGTGTACAGTTCGCCGATTTTTCAGGGTTAGCATAAGCGATTCGAATTGTTTCACCATTTGATGCGACATAATCTGTAGCCAATGGTGCAACTAAGCTAGAACAACCAGAGACAGCAACAATCAACGCTGCCAATACCACTTTTTTCATTCTATTTTCCAAGTTTATTAATTGTCGGCGCAGAAACTACTGATGGATGGAATTGAGAGCAATAAAAAAGAGCGCTTATAGGCGCTCTTTCACTCTCAGCTCTCATTTATGAGACGGAATATTAACCTTCAATGAGTTTTTGACCATTAATAGCAATCTTACGTGGTTGCATCGCTTCAGGGATTTCGCGTTCAAGATCAATGTGGAGAAGACCATTTTCCATGCTCGCGCCGACAACTTTTACATAGTCTGCTAGCTGGAACTTACGCTCGAAATCGCGCTCTGCAATACCTTGATAAACGTATTTTTTCTCTTCTTCGGGTTTACGCTCGCCTTTGACGATCAGCATGTTGTCATTTTGAGTTAAATCTAACTGCTCTTCAGCAAAGCCCGCCACAGCCATAGTAATACGGTAGTGATTATCGTCTTGCTGCTCAATGTTGTATGGAGGGTAACCACCAGAAGAGTTCTTCGAAGAGTTCGCTTCCATCATGTTGAACAGACGATCGAAGCCAATTGCATTGCGGTATAGTGGAGTGAAATCTACAGTTCTCATAGTGCTATCCTTTTAGTAAGCAATAGTCTTAGTCGTGAGTTTGCGTGGTTCGATACTATGATCGGAGCCTTGCCGACTAAGGGACTCATTCACTATTCCTCTGGCTACCTCTGTTAGGTCTAAGCACGGGGACATAGCAACGAATCAAGTTTTAAATTGTGTGCCTTTAGGTCATCCTCTCTTGAGCGATACCTTACAGCGAGTCCAGAGGTTCTGTTTCTTCTCTCTTGAGCAAGACAGCTTTCCTCTTCAACAATAGATATGTGGTTGGGGTAAATTAGTTTCAAGGGATTGTTTTCAAATATTTTTCAATCCAATGTTTTTCAATTACTTACAAAAACAAAAAAGCACCGTCCAATGGACAGTGCTTTAAATTAATTGAAACAAAGCTATTTAGCTTTAGTTCAAGGAAGAGCCCCCTGACACAGAAATTAAGCCAAAGAGCGAAGTATCAAAGATACTAAACGTCTAGGTTAGCTACTTTCAGTGCGTTCTCTTCGATGAAGTTACGACGCGGCTCAACTTGGTCACCCATTAGAGTTGTGAACAATTGGTCAGCACCTACGGCATCTTCAATCGTTACTTGCATCATACGGCGCGTTTCTGGATCCATTGTGGTTTCCCAAAGCTGATCTGGGTTCATCTCACCTAGACCTTTGTAACGCTGTAGGCTAAGACCACGACGAGATTCTTTAATTAACCACTCTAGAGCCTCAACAAAGCTAGCAACAGGCTGAGTACGCTCACCACGTTTGATGTAAGCGCCCTCTTCAATGAGACCGTCTAGTGCTTCAGACAGTGTCGCAAGTTTTCCGAACTCTTTAGAGTTAAGCAGATCAATACTGAGTACATGTTCGTGCGTCACACCATGAGTACGTACAATGATCTTAGGTAGGCTTAGACCAAGCTCTGCATGCTGTTCCACTTCGAAGCTGTATTGGCTAGCACCGACTTCTTTCGCGTTCAACTGCTCAACGAGAGTTTTCGTCCAAGCTTCTACAGCAGCCGAGTCATTACATTGCTCTGCCGTTAAACGTGGTACGTAGATAAGCTCATGCACCAGTGCGCGTGGGTAGCGACGGCTCATACGATCCACCAGCTTAATACCCGCATTGTACTGCTGAACTAGCTTCTCTAGCGCTTCACCAGACAATGCTGGTGCTTGTGCATTCACATGTAGAGACGCGCTATCTAGAGCCAGTGACACTTGGTACTGGTTCATCGCATCTTCGTCTTTAATGTACTGCTCTTGCTTACCTTTCTTCACTTTGTATAGCGGTGGCTGAGCAATGTACACGTAGCCACGCTCAATGAGTTCAGGCATTTGACGGTAGAAGAAGGTCAATAGAAGCGTACGAATGTGCGAACCATCGACGTCAGCATCGGTCATGATGATGATGTTGTGGTAACGCAGTTTATCTGGGTTGTACTCGTCACGACCAATACCACAACCAAGAGCGGTAATAAGCGTTGCAACTTCTTGAGAAGAAAGCATTTTGTCGAAACGTGCTTTCTCAACGTTCAGGATCTTACCTTTAAGCGGTAGGATAGCCTGGTTCTTACGGTTACGGCCTTGTTTTGCGGAGCCGCCTGCCGAGTCACCCTCCACTATGTAGAGTTCAGACAGAGCTGGATCTTTTTCCTGACAGTCTGCCAGTTTACCAGGTAGACCTGCTAGGTCTAACGCACCTTTACGACGAGTCATTTCACGAGCTTTACGCGCCGCTTCACGAGCACGGGCCGCATCGATAATTTTAGAACAAACCATCTTCGCTTCTGCTGGGTTCTCAACTAGGAACTCAGACAGTTTTTCGCCCATTGCAGACTCTACCGCAGACTTCACTTCAGAAGAGACCAGCTTGTCTTTAGTTTGGCTAGAGAATTTCGGATCTGGAACTTTAACCGAAACAACAGCGGTTAGACCTTCACGAGCATCATCTCCCGATGTCGCTGTTTTTGCCTTCTTAGAGAAGCCTTCTTTGTCCATGAAAGTGTTCAGGGTACGAGTCAATGCCGCACGGAAGCCGGCCAAGTGCGTACCACCATCACGCTGAGGAATGTTGTTAGTGAAACAGTAGATATTCTCTTGGAAGCCATCGTTCCACTGCATCGCAACTTCAACAGCAATGCCATCTTCACGTTCGAAGTCGAAGTGGAAGATCTTGTCGATGATTGGGGTTTTGTTGGTGTTAAGATGCTCAACGAATGCTTGGATACCACCTTCAAACATGAAGTGGTCACTCTTATCTTCTTCACGCTCGTCGATCAGTTTAATCGAGACACCTGAGTTTAGGAAAGACAACTCACGTAGACGCTTAGCGAGAATATCGTAGTGGAATTCCGTGTTAGTAAAAGTCTCTGCACTCGGCCAAAAACGGATCTTCGTACCCGTTTTATCTGAATCACCAATAACTGCTAGTGGCGCTTCAGGCTCACCATGACGATAGGTTTGCGTATGGATATGACCGCCACGATGAATCGTTAGCGTTACTTTTTCTGACAAGGCGTTTACTACTGAAACACCTACACCGTGTAGACCACCCGAAACTTTGTACGAGTTATCATCGAACTTACCACCAGCATGAAGTACTGTCATGATAACTTCAGCCGCAGAGACTTTCTCTTCTGGGTGCAATTCTGTCGGAATACCACGACCATCATCGCTTACAGAAACTGAGTTATCCTCATGAATTGTCACAATGATGTCTTTACAGTGACCTGCTAACGCTTCATCAATTGAGTTATCCACCACCTCGAAAACCATGTGGTGCAGACCGGTGCCATCATCCGTGTCGCCGATGTACATACCAGGACGCTTACGAACCGCATCCAGACCCTTTAGTACCTTAATACTCGATGAATCGTAATTTTCAGACATGAGTTTTCTTCCGCTATATATTTTGCTCTATTGTGCCATGTTCCACATGGAACATCCTGCCATTTTCGTCTTGCATATCTGCAATTTGACTGTCAGTAATAGAACTTACAAAAACTTGAGCCCCCGTCGCTTTCAAGCAATCCGCTAGGCGCTTACGACGTTGGCTATCTAATTCAGATGCAAAGTCATCAATTAAGTAGATACATTGCTTGCCAGTCATTTCAGTAAGATGTTGTCCCTGCGCCACACGCAATGCACAAACCATCAACTTTAACTGACCACGTGACAGCACATCCTCAACAGGTGTGCCATTCACTTTGATGCGCAAATCCGCTTTATTAGGACCACTAAATGTGTACCCTAATGCTTGATCACGCTCGAAATTTTTTTCCAGTATATCTTGGTATGGCGTCTCTTTATCCCATCCACGATAATACTTCAGTTGAATCTCAAATTCGGGTAAGAATGTCTGACAAATTTCTTCAGCCTTTACCCTCATTTGCTCGACATATGTCGCACGCCACTGGCTAATATTCTCAGCCAAACGAGCCATTTCTTGATCCCAGTAACTCAGCTCTCGATAACTGGTTGCTGTTTTTAATAACGCATTTCTTTGCTTGTTGAGACGCTTGAAACGACCCCATGCATCATAAAATGCAGACTCGGTATGAAACACACCCCAGTCAATAAATGCACGGCGATGTTTAGGACCATCGGTCAGCAAATCAAACCCTTCAGGGTGGATCAACTGCAGAGGTAATACTTGTGCCAGTTGTGCCAACTTTTGTCCAGACTGACCGCCTATTTTAACCTCTGTTGAGCCATCACGCTGCTTATTAATGCCAATTGGTAGCTCAAATTGATCCGAGTTCAAAAAACGCCCATGAACAAAGAGCTCATTACAGTCATTTTGAATCACTCTGCCTGTCAGAGAACTCTTAAAAGAGCGACCATGCCCAAGCAGGTAGATGGCCTCAAGAATGCTGGTTTTGCCACTTCCGTTGGGCCCAATAAGAAAGTTAAAGCCTGCTGATAGTTCAATATCACAGGCTTTAATGTTTCGAAATTGCTGAATAATAAGACGTGAAAGCGGCATGCTAGAGTCGAATTGGCATTACCACGTACATCGCACTGTCATCGTCGGCATTTTCAATCAACGCACTGGCGTTGGCATCCGACATTGACACTCGTACTTTCTCACAACGAAGTGTATTAAGCACATCGAGAACGTAGCTCACGTTAAAACCAATCTCGATAGGTTCACCTTCAAAGCTGACATCTAACATCTCTTCAGCTTCTTCTTGTTCTGGGTTATTTGCGGTAATACGCATTTCCGCATCAGCAAGATTCACTCTAACACCACGGAATTTTTCGTTCGATAGAATAGCGGCACGAGAGAAAGCTTGACGCAACTCATCGCAGCCTGCTTCAAGTGTTTTGGTCGTACTCTGTGGCATGACGCGTCGGTAATCAGGGAAACGACCATCAACGAGCTTCGAAGTAAATACGTAGTTATTCACCTCTGCACGAACATTAGAGCTACCGATCTGCAAAACAACAGGCTGCTCTGGTGCATCAAGTAATTTAACCAGCTCCAGTACACCTTTACGCGGAACGATAATCTGTTTTTGTGCAAAATCAGCACTTAGCTGAACTTGCGATACCGCCATACGATGGCCATCCGTCGCAACACTACGTAAGGTGGTACCATCGATTTCAAACAACATACCATTGAGGTAGTAACGCACATCTTGGTTTGCCATAGAAAACTGCGTTTTTTCCACTAAACCACGCAACTCAGCTTGCGTCAGTGATACCTCAACTTCACTTTGCCAATCTTCAATATTTGGAAAATCATTCGCAGGAAGTGTGGATAGAGAAAAACGGCTACGCCCAGAACGAACCTGAACGCGATCACCTTCCAACACAAAAGTAATCACCGAGTCATCAGGAAGACCACGGCAGATATCGAGGAACTTACGAGAAGGAACGGTAATGCTGCCTGCTTCAAATTCACCTTCCAATGTCACACGGCTAATCAGCTCAACTTCAAGATCCGTCGCCGTCATCGATAGCACGTTATCTTCTACTTTTAACAGTAGGTTGCCTAAAATTGGCAATGTTGGTCGACCACCTAACGCACCTGAGACTTGTTGAAGAGGTTTAAGCAGGTGGCTACGCTCAATGGAAAATTTCATAGGATGCTCTTATCCGAATTCGTTGGTTATTTCGTTGCTAAGGATACTGCGAATTAAGAAGAAAGGGTACGAATCAAATTCGAGTAATCTTCTTTAATATCGTGGCTCTCTTCACGCAGTTGCTCAATCTTACGACATGCATGAAGTACCGTCGTATGATCACGACCGCCAAATGCATCACCAATTTCTGGCAAACTGTGGTTAGTCAGCTCTTTCGCAAGAGCCATAGCAAGTTGGCGCGGGCGCGCAACAGAACGAGAACGGCGCTTAGATAACAGATCCGCGACTTTAATCTTGTAGTATTCAGCGACCGTTTTTTGAATATTATCAATGGTAACTAACTTCTCTTGTAACGCGAGCAAATCTCTAAGCGCTTCACGAACAAAGTCGATAGTAATTGGACGACCGGTAAAATTGGCGTTTGCAATAACGCGATTCAATGCCCCTTCAAGCTCACGAACATTAGAACGTAAACGCTTAGCGATAAAGAAGGCAACCTCGTCAGCGAGGTGAATCTGGTGATCTTCCGCTTTTTTCATCAAGATCGCGACGCGAGTTTCTAGTTCAGGTGGTTCGATCGCAACCGTTAGACCCCAACCAAAACGCGATTTAAGACGATCTTCTACACCACTGATCTCTTTCGGATAGCGGTCAGAAGTCAAAATGATCTGTTGGTTACCTTCCAGTAAGGCATTGAAGGTATGGAAAAATTCTTCTTGTGAACGCTCTTTATTGGCAAAGAACTG
This sequence comes from Vibrio sp. TRT 1302, assembly GCF_050113875.1. Classification (NCBI taxonomy): domain Bacteria; kingdom Pseudomonadati; phylum Pseudomonadota; class Gammaproteobacteria; order Vibrionales; family Vibrionaceae; genus Vibrio; species Vibrio sp. TRT 1302. Next base: position 60,720 of record NZ_JBNJOF010000015.1, read on the forward strand.
AATGTCATCGATAAGAAGTGCATCGACACTGCGGTAATAACGCTTGAACTCTTCAATCGCGTTATTTTGTAGTGCCTTAACCATATCTTGAACAAAACGCTCAGAGTGCATGTAAACCACTTTTGCATTGGGCTTGTTATCAACAATCGCGTTGCCTACCGCATGCAATAAGTGTGTTTTACCTAAACCTGTACCGCCATATAAAAATAGCGGATTGTACGCTGAACCAGGATTATCAGACACCTGACGCGCCGCCGCTAAACCTAACTGGTTTGATTTACCTTCAACAAAGTTGGTGAACTTATGTTTTGGGTTAACGTTTGAGCGATGGTTGATGTCAGCAATCGCTTGAGCATCATCATCCCAAGTTTTATGAACAGGTTTACGTGCTTGAAGTTGCGCAGGAGCAGAGGATTCTGCCGCCACATCCGCAGGTGTACGTTTCGGTGCAGGGGTCGGCGCAGCCACTCGACGGCTACCTACCTCAAAACGTAGGCTTGGTACGTCGTTACCACAGTATTCCTGCAACAGACGATTAATGTTGTTTAGATATTTGTCACGTACCCAGTCCAATACGAAACGGTTTGGGGCAAATAAAGTGAGCGTATTGTCATTGAGCTCCGCTTGTAACGGACGAACCCACATGCTGAATTCAGTTGCTGGTAGCTCTTCTTGAAGCTGTTGCAAACATTGCAACCAAAGCGAAGATGACACGGTGCCCCCACTCGAAGTAATTGATCTGAAAAGATTGGCAATTTTACCTGTTGATAACCAAGATCGCCAGCAAATGATCGACGATCCAGTGAATAAGATCCAAGTTATTCACAATATTTTCGACATTATTCGATGGATCCTCACAACCTGCCCCATTTTTACTCACACATTGATCCACATATCTCCAATATTGGCTTGATCTTTGGGTTGGTGATAAGTCTGTGAATTAAGGAATTTCTTTGCGCTTGATTTCAGGCTGATTTGTGTCTTTATTCACCAATAATTTCCACCACTGATGGAAAAATAGACAGCTTATTACTCTAGTTTCTAGTTTATTTCTCTTGGTTATTTATCTAATCAACTAAACTGACAGTAGTATTTATCCCCATAATCATGTGGAGTTGTAAAATGAAAAACTGGATTAAGGCTGCCGTTGCAGCTATCGCGCTTTCTGCGGCTACTGTACAAGCTGCTACTGATGTAAAAGTTGGCATGTCGGGTCGTTACTTCCCGTTTACCTTTGTTCAGCAAGATAAGTTACAAGGCTTTGAAGTCGATCTATGGGATGAAATCGGCAAACGCAACGACTACAACGTAGAATATGTGACAGCTAACTTTTCTGGTCTATTTGGTCTTCTAGAAACAGGTCGCATTGATACTATCTCTAACCAAATCACTATGACTGATGCACGTAAAGCAAAATACCTTTTTGCTGACCCATACGTGGTAGACGGTGCTCAAATCACCATTCGCAAAGGTAACGATAGCATTAAGGGCATCGAAGACCTTGCGGGTAAAACAGTAGCAGTAAACCTTGGTTCAAACTTTGAGCAATTGCTGCGTGCTTACGATAAAGATGGCAAGATCAACATCAAAACTTACGATACAGGTATCGAACACGATGTTGCTTTAGGTCGCGCTGATGCGTTTATCATGGATCGCCTATCAGCACTTGAACTGATCAAGAAAACAGGCCTGCCGCTAGAACTTGCTGGCCAACCATTCGAAACCATTCAAAACGCTTGGCCATTCGTTGATAACGAAAAGGGTGAAAAGCTTCAAGCTGAAGTAAACCAAGCGCTTGCAGCAATGCGTGCTGACGGTACTCTAGAGAAAATCTCTCAAAAATGGTTCGGCGCTGACATTACTCAGTAAGCCTGTATACTCTCTATCTCATCTGAGATAGGACACCTTAACCCACTGCCTCCCTTCATTTGCAGTGGGTTTTGCTTTTCTAATGCCGTCATTTATTTAATCAATGGGACACGTTATGGGATTCGATTTTAATTACATGCTGGATCTAATGCCGATACTGCTTAAGTATTTGGGCACAACCATGGAAATGGCGACATGGGGACTGGTATTTTCACTGTTCCTTGCCGTGATTCTGGCCAATATTCGCGTGTTTCGCATCCCGGTTCTCGATCAGCTGAGCCAGCTTTATATTAGCTTCTTCCGCGGTACGCCTTTATTGGTGCAGCTGTTTTTGCTCTACTACGGACTGCCTCAAGTCTTCCCATGGTTAGTGGGGTTAGATGCATTTAGTGCAGCGGTCATTGGCTTAACTTTACACTTCGCTGCATATATGGCCGAAAGCATTCGAGCAGCCATCATTGGTATTGATCGCAGTCAGATGGAAGCTAGCTTGTCAGTCGGCATGACGACGACTCAAGCAATGCGTCGTATCATCCTACCGCAAGCCACACGCGTAGCGCTGCCATCACTGATGAACTACTTCATCGATATGATTAAATCAACCTCGCTTGCTTTTACCTTAGGTGTGGCTGAAATCATGGCTAAAGCGCAAATGGAAGCCTCATCGAGTTTCCGATTTTTTGAAGCCTTCTTGGCGGTAGCGCTAATCTACTGGGGTGTAGTGGTTATCCTGACTCGCATTCAAATCTGGGCTGAAGCTAAATTGAATAAGGCATACGTAAGATGATCAAATTAGAGAACATCCATAAAAGCTTTGGTGATACACAAGTATTAAAAGGCATTGATATTGAGATCAACCAGGGTGAGATCATTGTCATTATCGGCTCGAGTGGCACAGGAAAATCGACTCTTTTGCGCACTGTAAACTTTTTAGAGAATGCGGACAAAGGCATCATTACCATCGATGACGTCAGCGTCAACGCTGAAAAACACTCTAAATCAGAAGTATTGGCTCTACGACGTAAAACTGGCTTCGTATTCCAAAACTATGCCCTATTCGCGCATATGACAGCGAGACAGAACATTGCTGAAGGCTTAGTGACCGTGCGCGGTTGGAAGAAGAGTGATGCATTACAGCGCGCTCAGCAGATTCTCGATGACATCGGCCTAGGCGATAAAGGCGATAGTTATCCAGCGGCGCTTTCAGGGGGCCAACAACAGCGTGTGGGTATTGGTCGAGCTATGGCACTTCAACCAGAGTTGCTGCTATTTGATGAACCAACATCAGCACTTGATCCCGAATGGGTTGGCGAAGTTCTTAATTTAATGAAGGACTTAGCAACAAAACATCAGACAATGCTGGTGGTTACACACGAAATGCAATTTGCTAGAGAGGTCGCTGATAGAGTGATCTTTATGGCGGAAGGAACAATTGTTGAGCAAGGTTCTCCACAGGATATTTTCACTAATCCACAAGATCCTCGTTTGCAAAAGTTCCTACGACAGGTAGGCGCTGAGTAAAGATCATCAACAAGGATCGATCGATCCTTGAGATTTTGCTCACACTACGTATAATCGCTCGGCCGGAATTTAGCACTCGCACAGAGATTGACACTTTGTGTGACTGTGATTACAATTCCGCCTCTTTGTTGAGAGGCGTCGGTTAGTCCTCTTTATATATAAAGAAGACGTTAAGCGCCCACGCCGGGTTAACATTGACCTAAAACTACTGATCAGTAAAGGTAATTATCATGAAACGCACTTTTCAACCTACAGTTCTAAAGCGCAAGCGTACTCACGGTTTCCGTGCTCGCATGGCAACTAAGAACGGTCGTAAAGTAATTAATGCACGTCGTGCTAAAGGCCGTGCGCGCCTATCAAAATAATCATTAGTTTATTTTGAATACGTACACGTTCAATCGGGAGTTACGTTTGTTAACTCCCGAGCATTATCAAAATGTCTTTCAGCAAGCTCATCGAGCTGGCTCACCTCATTTCACCATCATTGCTCGTAAAAATAGCCTATCTCATCCTCGACTAGGTTTAGCCGTTCCCAAGAAACAGATCAAAACCGCAGTAGGTCGTAACCGTTTTAAGCGCCTTGCTCGTGAAAGCTTTCGTAACAATCAACATCAACTTGCTAACAAAGATTTTGTTGTTATTGCCAAGAAAAGCGCGCAAGATTTGAGCAATGAAGAAATATTCAAACTATTTGATAAGTTATGGCAGCGTCTGTCTCGCCCTTCACGTGGTTAGCGATCGGATTTGTCCGTCTCTATCAAGGCCTAATTAGTCCGCTTATTGGACCGCGTTGTCGTTTTACTCCAACCTGTTCTACTTATGCCATTGAAGCGTTGAAAGCTCACGGTTTTGTAAAAGGGTGTTGGTTATCAAGCAAACGTCTATTAAAATGCCATCCTTTGAATGAAGGGGGGTATGACCCCGTTCCACCAGTCCAAAAACAAGACAGAGATAAATAACGATGGATTCTCAACGTAATATCCTGTTAATCGCGCTAGCACTGGTTTCTTTCTTATTGTTCCAGCAATGGCAAGTTGCAAAGAATCCAACGCCTCAGCCGGTTGAGCAGGCTCAATCAAGCAGTACTCTACCTGCACCATCTTTTGCGGACGAGCTAGATCCAGCTCCAGCGCAGCAAGCTTCTGCTAAAACGATTACCGTGACAACTGATGTATTGACTCTGTCGATTGATACGGTTGGTGGTGATGTTATTCAGGCAGACCTTAACCAATACTCAAACGAGTTGGATTCAGCGGATCCATTCGTACTGCTTAAAAACGAGCCAGGACACCAGTTCATTGCTCAGAGTGGTCTAGTTGGTCCTCAAGGTATCGACCTTAGCAGCACTAACCGCCCTCTATATGCAGTAAACGGTGATAGCTTCACTCTAACTGATGGCCAGGACGAACTACGCGTTCCTATGACATTTACGGCCAATGGCCTTGAGTACACGAAGACATTCATTGTTAAACGTGGCAGCTACGCAGTTGACGTTGAATACGATATCGTAAACAAGTCAGGTACTAATGCGACATTCGGTATGTACGCTCACCTACGTCAAAATCTACTTGACGCTGGTGGTAGCATCACAATGCCAACATACCGTGGTGGTGCGTACTCAACAGAAGATACTCGTTACAAGAAGTACAGCTTCGAAGACATGCAAGATCGCAACCTGTCTCTCAACCTAATTGACGGCCAAGGTTGGGCAGCCATGATTCAGCACTACTTTGCCTCAGCATGGATCCCTCGCAACGAACCAGGCACAAACCTTTACACTCGTGTTATTGGTAACCTTGGCGATATCGGTGTGCGTATGCCGAACAAAACGATTGCTGATGGTGACAGTGCCAAACTTCAAGCAACACTTTGGGTTGGTCCAAAACTACAAGATCAGATGGCTCAAGTTGCACCAAATCTAGATCTAGTTGTGGATTACGGCTGGCTATGGTTCATCGCTAAACCACTTCACTCACTGCTTTCTTTCATTCAAAGCTTTGTGGGCAACTGGGGTGTGGCAATCATCTGTCTAACCTTCATTGTTCGTGGCGCTATGTACCCGCTAACAAAAGCGCAATACACCTCTATGGCGAAAATGCGTATGCTTCAACCTAAGTTGCAAGCAATGCGTGAACGCATCGGTGATGACCGTCAGCGTATGAGCCAAGAGATGATGGAACTGTATAAGAAAGAGAAAGTGAACCCACTAGGTGGCTGTTTACCTCTTATTCTACAAATGCCAATCTTCATTGCACTGTACTGGGCGCTAATGGAATCTGTAGAGCTACGTCATTCACCATTCTTTGGTTGGATCACAGACCTTTCAGCACAAGACCCGTACTACATCTTGCCACTGCTGATGGGTGCATCTATGTTCATGATTCAGAAGATGAGCCCAACAACAGTAACGGATCCGATGCAACAGAAGATCATGACCTTCATGCCGGTTATGTTTACCTTCTTCTTCCTGTTCTTCCCATCAGGTCTGGTTCTTTACTGGCTAGTATCGAACGTAGTAACGCTAATTCAACAGTCGCTAATTTACAAAGCGCTGGAGAAAAAAGGCTTACACTCTAAGTAACCTTTAAGCGGAATTAACTGTGAAAGGCGACCTAAAGGTCGCCTTTTTTATTTGAGCTGATTACAATTCAGCTAAACATGATTTGCCACTATCGGCATACAAATAAGACAGGCACATTTATGACAACTGATACCATTGTTGCTCAAGCAACCGCCCCTGGTCGTGGTGGCGTCGGCATTATTCGAGTATCCGGCCCATTGGCATCAAAGGTTGCGCTGGAAATTACCGGCAAAGAACTTCGTCCTAGATACGCTGAATATCTGCCATTCACAGCCGAAGATGGTAGCCAGCTTGATCAAGGTATTGCGCTGTTTTTCCCAAATCCCCATTCGTTTACCGGAGAAGATGTATTAGAACTTCAGGGACATGGTGGGCCAGTAGTTATGGATATGCTGATCAAACGTATCCTCAAAATATCAGGGATACGAACAGCACGTCCTGGTGAGTTCTCTGAACGCGCCTTTCTCAACGATAAGCTAGACCTAGCTCAAGCAGAAGCTATCGCTGACCTTATTGATGCAAGTTCAGAAGAAGCCGCAAAATCCGCGTTACAGTCGCTTCAAGGCGCATTCTCGTCACGAATCAACACATTAGTCGAATCTTTGATTCATTTGCGTATCTATGTTGAGGCTGCAATTGACTTCCCTGAAGAAGAGATCGACTTCTTAGCTGATGGCAAAGTTGCTGCCGACTTGCAAACGATCATCGACAATCTTGCTGCGGTCCGTAAGGAAGCCAATCAAGGTGCAATCATGCGCGAAGGGATGAAAGTTGTCATTGCAGGCCGACCAAACGCGGGAAAATCAAGCTTACTCAATGCACTCTCAGGTAAAGAATCCGCCATCGTAACAGACATTGCCGGTACGACACGTGACGTGCTTCGGGAGCATATTCATATCGATGGTATGCCTCTTCATATCATCGATACAGCAGGCCTACGTGACGCATCTGATGAAGTAGAGAAAATCGGTATTGAACGAGCATGGGAAGAGATTAGTCAAGCTGATCGCGTACTGTTTATGGTTGATGGTACGACAACCGATGCCACCGATCCGATCGAAATCTGGCCAGATTTTGTCGATCGTTTACCAAGCAATATTGGTATGACGGTGATCCGCAATAAAGCCGATCAAACGGGTGAGGAACTGGGTATATGTCATGTCAATGATCCTACTCTTATTCGTCTATCAGCCAAAACAGGAGCGGGTGTTGAATCTCTGCGCACACACCTCAAAGAGTGTATGGGCTTTGCTGGTGGGCATGAAGGAGGCTTTATGGCTCGACGTCGCCACCTAGAAGCACTAGATAGAGCCGCTGAGCACTTGGACATAGGCCAGCAGCAACTAGAAGGTTACATGGCCGGAGAAATCTTAGCTGAAGAGCTACGCATCACCCAGCAGCATCTCAGTGAGATTACTGGCGAGTTTAGTTCTGATGACCTACTCGGTCGTATTTTCTCTTCTTTCTGTATCGGTAAATAACATCAAGCGCGGCTCCACCAGCCGCGTTTTTCGTCATTAAAAAGGAACATTCATGATCCATATTATTACAGGTAGCACGCTAGGTGGCGCAGAGTACGTAGGTGATCACCTCAGTGATATCTTAGTTGAGAATGGCTTCGAAACTCAGATCCATAACCAACCTCAGCTATCTGAGATAGAGAATCAAGGCACTTGGCTGATTATCACGTCGACTCATGGTGCGGGTGAATATCCAGATAATATCCGTCCATTTATTCAAGCGCTACAAGATACCCCACCTAAAATGAGTGAAGTGAAGTTTGCGACAATCGCAATTGGGGACTCAAGTTATGACACCTTCTGTGCCGCAGGTTTGCATGCCCATCAACTTCTTGAAGACATAGGCGCAACAGCTATTACTGATTGTTTAACCATTGATGTGCTCAGTCATGATGTGCCTGAAGATGCAGCAGAAGAATGGCTGAATGAACTAATTCCACAACTCTAATCGCTAACAAAGTGGCCATTCTCAGGGCCACTTTTCCTATCTACTACTGCTTTGTGAATAACTTTTCTTACTTCCCTGTGTACTGTTTGCTCATATTTTAGCCACTCAGGCTGTGGATAAAGTTAGATCTATCCGGTGATTAACCTATAGTTATCCCAATAACAACTCTGATCCTTTTTTACCCCTGTGAATAACCATCATTTTTGATCCCAACTAATCCTCGATCTGATCAAGGTAAGATCACATGATATGATCCAAAGAAGATCCATGATCTTGTTGATCATTTTTGAGTTATCCACAGAAGAGGGCGATCTTAATAATAGATCTAATAAAAGATCATATATATAGATCTTATATATATAAGTGATTTGCTCCTTTATATGAAAAGAGTCAAAAGCATTTTCTCTCTCGTTGAAAGAAGGTAGAATAGCGCTCTTTTTCTCTATCCAACTCTCTATTGAATATCTGAGGTCGGTTCATGCTTTATCACGAAAAATTTGACGTCATTGTTGTGGGTGGCGGTCACGCAGGAACGGAAGCCGCACTCGCATCTGCTCGTACTGGGCAAAAGACGCTTTTACTCACGCACAACATCGATACACTTGGCCAAATGTCATGTAACCCAGCTATTGGTGGCATCGGTAAAGGCCACTTGGTGAAAGAGGTTGATGCTATGGGTGGCCTAATGGCCGAAGCGATCGATCATGCGGGTATTCAATTTAGAACACTTAACGCATCTAAAGGTCCTGCGGTACGTGCAACTCGCGCTCAAGCAGACCGCGCGTTATACAAAGCGTATGTCCGTCGCACACTCGAAAATGCGCCAAATCTGACGTTGTTCCAACAGTCGGTTGATGATCTGATCGTAGAGCAGGATCAAGTGGTCGGTGTCGTGACGCAAATGGGTCTTCGCTTTCAAGCCAAGGCGGTTGTACTGACAGTAGGAACATTCCTCGGTGGTAAGATCCACATCGGTATGGAAAGTTCGTCAGGTGGTCGTGCGGGAGATCCACCATCGATCGCCCTTGCTGATCGTCTTCGTGAAATGCCATTCCGAGTAGATCGACTAAAAACGGGTACACCTCCACGTATTGATGCCCGTAGTGTCGATTTTTCAGAGTTAGAAGTTCAGCATGGTGATAACCCTGCGCCTGTTTTTTCATTCATGGGAAATCGCTCGCAGCATCCACGTCAGATCCCATGTTACATCACGCATACTAACGAACAGACTCACGACGTTATTCGTAATAACCTAGATCGCAGCCCAATGTACGCTGGTGTTATTGAAGGTATTGGACCTCGTTACTGCCCTTCAATTGAAGACAAAGTGATGCGTTTTGCGGATAAGAACAGTCACCAAATCTTTATCGAGCCTGAAGGTCTTGATACCCATGAGTTGTATCCAAATGGTATTTCGACAAGTTTGCCATTTGATGTTCAGGTACAAATTGTTCGTTCAATGAAAGGTTTTGAAAACGCTCATATCGTTCGCCCAGGCTACGCTATTGAGTACGATTTCTTTGACCCTCGTGATTTGAAACAAACGTATGAAACTAAGTTTATCAATGGTTTGTTCTTTGCTGGCCAAATCAACGGCACGACCGGTTACGAAGAGGCCGCTGCACAAGGTTTGATGGCAGGTCTTAACGCAAGTTTGTACAGCCAAGACAAAGACGGTTGGAGCCCTCGTCGTGATCAGGCATACATGGGCGTGCTTATTGACGACCTATCGACGATGGGAACGAAAGAACCTTACCGTATGTTCACTTCTCGTGCGGAATATCGTCTGCTATTGCGTGAAGATAACGCTGATTTGCGTTTGACTGCGCAAGCTCGAGATTTAGGTTTAATTGATGATGTTCGCTGGGCTCGCTTCAACCAAAAAATCGACAATATGGAGACAGAACGTCAGCGTCTAAAAGAGATTTGGATGAATCCTAAATCTACAGGTGTTGATGCGCTTAATGATCTTTTGAAAACACCAATGGCTCGTGAAGCGAGTGGTGAAGATCTTCTTCGTCGTCCAGAGATCAGTTATTCGCAACTGACAGAATTGGAAGCGTTCGCTCCTGCTCTTGAAGATCAACAAGCCGCTGAGCAAGTGGAAATTCAAGTGAAGTACGAAGGCTACATCAAACGTCAGCAAGAAGAGATAGAGAAATCTCTTCGTCATGAGCACACTAAGCTTCCTGTTGAGCTTGATTACCGTTCTGTAAAAGGTTTATCTAATGAAGTTGTTGCTAAATTAAGCGAAGCCAAACCAGAAACGTTGGGCATTGCCTCTCGTATTTCTGGCATCACGCCTGCGGCAATTTCAATTTTGCTGGTTCATTTGAAAAAGCATGGCATGCTGAAAAAAGGTGAGGAAGAGTAATGTCTCAATTACGCACTCAACTCGATTCGCTAATAGCTCAAACGACTCTTGACGTTTCAGAGCAGCAACGTGATCAACTCGTCGGCTACGTCGAAATGCTCAACAAGTGGAACAAAGCTTACAACCTAACGTCTGTTCGAGATCCACAAGAGATGCTTATTAAGCATATTATGGACAGTATTGTTGTTAGTACTCACTTGCAAGGTGATTCCTTTATTGACGTAGGTACCGGCCCTGGTTTGCCTGGTATTCCTTTGTCGATAATGAACCCAGACAAACAATTCGTGCTACTTGATAGCCTTGGTAAGCGCATTCGCTTTATCAAGCAGGTTCTGCATGAACTTAAAATTGAAAATGTGACTCCGGTTCAAAGTCGAGTTGAAGAGTATCAACCTGAAGAGCGGTTTGATGCTGTACTGAGCCGAGCATTTGCATCGATGACTGATATGGTTGAGTGGTGTCATCATTTGCCAAAAACGGATGGCGGGTGTTTCCTGGCTCTGAAAGGACAATTACCACAGAGTGAGATTGAGCAGCTACCTGAGTGGTGTTCTGTGACCGACATCAAAGCTTTGAGCGTTCCTCAATTGGAAGGTGAGCGTCATCTAGTAATCTTATCGCGCAAGGAATAAAAGCGAGGTTCATTGTGGGAAAAATTGTAGCAATCGCCAACCAGAAAGGCGGGGTTGGTAAGACAACAACATGTATCAACCTAGCCGCATCGATGGCCGCGACTAAACGTAAGGTCTTGGTGATTGATCTCGACCCGCAAGGCAATGCCACGATGGCGAGTGGTGTCGACAAGTATCAAGTCGATGCCACTGCGTACGAACTCTTAGTTGAAGAAGTTCCGTTTGAAGAAGTTGTATGCCGTAAAACCTCAGGCAACTATGACTTAATTGCCGCGAATGGCGATGTGACGGCCGCTGAAATCAAACTGATGGAAGTCTTTGCTCGTGAAGTTCGTTTAAAGCATGCGTTGGCATCAGTTCGCGATAACTATGATTTCATCTTTATCGATTGTCCTCCTTCTCTAAACCTTCTTACAATCAACGCTATGGCCGCAGCTGATTCGGTTTTGGTTCCAATGCAGTGTGAGTATTTTGCACTAGAAGGTTTAACCGCGTTAATGGATACGATTAGCAAGTTGGCAGCTGTTGTTAACGAGAATCTAAAAATTGAAGGGTTGTTGCGCACTATGTATGACCCTCGCAACAGGCTATCAAACGAAGTATCTGATCAACTTAAAAAGCACTTTGGCAACAAGGTGTACCGCACTGTTATTCCTCGCAATGTTCGCTTAGCAGAAGCGCCAAGTCATGGTAAGCCTGCTATGTATTACGACAAATACTCTGCGGGCGCAAAAGCTTACCTAGCCTTGGCGGGAGAAATGCTTCGCCGCGAAGAAGTCCCTGCATAACGACAACCAAAGGAATTCCGTCTCATGTCTAAACGTGGTTTAGGTAAAGGGCTTGATGCCCTGCTTTCTACCAGCTCACTAGCGCGTGAAAAGCAACAGAGTGCCCTGCACAGCCAAGAGCTTTCATCGGATGGCAATCTGACTGATTTGAATATTAACTCCCTGAAACCTGGAGTTTATCAACCACGTAAAGAGATGGAGCCAGAAGCTCTGGAAGAACTCGCTGCTTCAATCGAGTCTCAAGGAATTATTCAGCCTATCGTTGTGCGTCAGGTTCAAGGCGATAAGTTCGAGATTATTGCTGGTGAGCGTCGTTGGCGAGCTGCCCGTAAAGCCGGTTTAAAACAAGTGCCGTGTGTGGTGAAAAATGTCGACGATCGCGCAGCAATCGCAATGGCTTTGATCGAAAATATTCAGCGCGAAGATCTGAATGTTATCGAAGAAGCGATGGCACTCGATCGACTTCAGGAAGAGTTTAATCTTACTCACCAGCAAGTTGCCGACGTTATTGGCAAATCTCGTGCTGCGGTGAGTAACTTATTACGTCTAAATCAGCTCGAAAATGACGTAAAGAGTTTGGTTTCGAACCATCAACTGGATATGGGGCATGCTAGAGCCTTGTTGGCGCTAGAAGGTGAGCAACAAGTAGAGATTGCTCAACTGGTCGCAAAGAAGAAAATGACGGTTCGCCAGACAGAGCAATTAGTTAAAAAGTGCTTACAGCCAGAGCCTGAAGCGAAAAATGAGCCGCAAGACTCTGAAGCACAACAAATGTCACAAAAATTGAGTGAAATGCTTGGTGGTAAAGTGGCAATTGTGAGAGGCAGTAACGGCAAGTCGAAAGTAACGATTAGTCTTGATGAACCTCACAAATTAGAGCAACTAATTGCCAAGCTCGAAAGCTAAATGAGATAATTGATCTCAGTCAATATATGTAAAAAACGAATTTTTGTGCGAAAGTTGTCGGTTTGTAAACAAAATTGTAACTTTTTGCGGTGTTTTAATTGCAATCAGTTTGGCTCACCGTATAATTTTCGCCAATTTCCCAGCCCTGAGGTAGTTAAGCTGTGGATTTTACTAGAGGTACGAATACATGGTAGCTGCGTTAGCTAGACCAGGACGAGAGCTTGCAAAGCAATTGTTAATGATCCAGCTTAGCGCGGTTACACTATTGGCAGCAGGAATGGCGGTTGCTGTGAATGCTGAATGGGGACTTTCAGCGCTGATTGGTGGTGGCATATTTGTTATTGCTAATGCGGTATTTGCGCTGTGTGCTTTTATGTTTAGCGGAGCTCGCGCTGCAAAGCGTATCGCGGCCTCTTTCTACACAGGCGAAGTACTTAAAATCCTCATTACGGTAGTTCTTTTTACCGTTGCCTACATGTATATGCAGGTGGAACTTGTTCCCCTAAAGCTAACCTATTTGCTGGCTCTAGGTATTAATATCTGTGCGCCAGTGCTATTCATTAACAACAAAAAATAGGATGAGTTATGGCTGCGCCAGGTGAAGCGCTAACGTCATCCGGATACATTGCCCACCACTTATCAAATCTTTCTTTAGCTAAGTTAGGATTGGTAGCGGATGAAGCAAGTTTCTGGAACGTACATATCGATAGCCTGTTTTTTTCTTGGTTTACTGGTTTAATTTTCTTAGGAATTTTTTACAAAGTAGCGAAGAGAACTACAGCGGGTGTACCGGGTAAGCTTCAGTGTTTTGTTGAAATGATCGTTGAATTTGTCGCGGAAAACGTCAAAGACACGTTCCATGGACGCAACCCACTGATCGCGCCTTTAGCACTGACTATCTTTTGTTGGGTATTTTTGATGAACGTGATGGACTTAGTTCCGATCGACTTCTTACCTTACCCAGCAGAGCATTGGCTTGGTATTCCTTACCTTAAGGTTGTACCGTCAGCTGATGTTAATATCACCATGGCTATGGCTCTAGGCGTTTTTGCTCTGATGATTTACTACAGCATCAAAGTGAAAGGTCTAGGTGGATTCGCAAAAGAACTTGCTTTACATCCATTTAATCACCCAGTGATGATTCCGTTTAACCTACTAATTGAAGTTGTATCGCTACTAGCGAAACCTCTATCACTTGGTATGCGTCTATTCGGTAACATGTTCGCAGGTGAGGTTGTATTCATTCTTTGTGCGGCAATGCTACCATGGTACTTACAATGGATGGGTTCACTACCGTGGGCAATCTTCCATATCTTGGTTATTACGATTCAGGCTTTCGTGTTCATGATGTTGACAATTGTTTACCTGTCAATGGCACACGAAGACAGTGATCATTAATTTTATTTTAAAAGCTTTTTATTTGGGCACTAGCCAACAACTATAAATTGGAGATAGTAATGGAAACTTTACTGAGCTTTTCTGCAATCGCCGTAGGTATTATCGTCGGTCTTGCTTCTCTTGGTACAGCGATTGGTTTCGCACTTCTAGGTGGTAAATTCCTTGAAGGTGCTGCACGTCAACCAGAAATGGCTCCTATGCTACAAGTTAAGATGTTCATCATCGCTGGTCTACTTGATGCGGTTCCTATGATCGGTATCGTAATCGCACTTCTATTCACTTTCGCGAACCCATTCGTTGGTCAACTAGGTTAATCACTTTTAACTGTGGGCAAACTTCGGTTTGTCGTTGATTAACACTAAGTCCGAATAGAAGGGGTAGCTGTTGTGAATATGAACGCAACTCTGCTAGGTCAAGCAATCTCGTTTGCACTATTTGTGTGGTTCTGCATGAAGTATGTATGGCCACCATTGATGCAAGCGATTGAAGAACGTCAGAAGAAAATCGCTGACGGTCTACAAGCAGCTGAACGTGCTGCTAAAGACTTGGATCTAGCACAAGCAAACGCTTCTGAGCAGTTGAAAGAAGCGAAGCGCACAGCAACTGAGATCATCGAGCAAGCGAACAAGCGTAAAGCTCAAATTCTAGATGAAGCTCGTGAGGAAGCTCAGACTGAACGTCAGAAAATCCTTACTCAAGCAGAAGCTGAACTTGAAGCCGAACGCAACCGTGCGCGTGATGAACTGCGCAAACAAGTTGCAACTCTGGCTGTAGCTGGTGCTGAGAAAATCCTTGAGCGTGCTATCGATAAAGATGCGCAAAAAGATATTCTCGACAACATTACTGCAAAACTTTAAGTCTGGGGGCGCATATGTCTGATTTGACTACAATCGCACGCCCCTATGCTAAAGCAGCCTTCGACTTTGCTGTAGATAAAGGCCAACTAGACCAATGGGGTCAAATGTTGTCTTTTGCTGCTGAAGTCGCTAAGAACGAACAAATGAAAGAGCTCTTAACGGGTTCTGTTTCAGCAGACAAACTTGCTGAAATATTTGTTGCAGTTTGCGGCGAACAAGTTGATGCGCATGGTCAGAACCTTCTGAAGGTAATGGCTGAGAATGGTCGTCTAGCGGCCCTTCCTGATGTATGTAAGCAGTTTATTGCTCTTAAAAAAGAGCATGAGAAGGAAATTGATGTGGAAGTGATTTCTGCATCTGAACTTTCTGATGAACAACTTGCAAATATCAGCAGCAAACTTGAGCAGCGCCTTGAGCGCAAAGTAAAGCTGAATTGCAGTGTAGATGAGACCCTACTTGGTGGGGTTATAATTCGAGCCGGAGACTTAGTCATCGATAATTCAGCGCGTGGTCGTTTGAACCGCCTGAGCGATGCATTGCAGTCTTAATGGGGATTGGAGCATGCAACTTAATTCCACGGAAATTAGCGATCTAATCAAACAACGTATCGAGTCATTCGATGTTGTTAGTGAAGCTCGCAACGAAGGTACTATCGTATCGGTAAGCGATGGTATCATCCGCATTCACGGCCTAGCGGACGTGATGCAAGGTGAAATGATTGAATTACCGGGTGGCCGTTATGCACTAGCACTTAACCTTGAGCGTGACTCGGTTGGTGCGGTAGTAATGGGTCCATATGCTGACCTTAAGGAAGGCATGAAAGTTACAGGTACTGGTCGTATTCTTGAAGTACCAGTTGGTCCTGAATTGCTTGGTCGTGTTGTAAACACGCTAGGTGAGCCAATTGATGGTAAAGGTCCAATCGAAGCGAAACTGTCTTCACCTGTAGAAGTAATCGCACCAGGTGTAATCGACCGTAAATCGGTAGACCAACCTGTGCAAACTGGTTACAAATCTGTTGACTCAATGATCCCAATCGGTCGTGGTCAGCGTGAGCTAGTAATCGGTGACCGTCAGACTGGTAAAACAGCGATGGCGATCGATGCGATTATTAACCAGAAAAACTCTGGTATTTTCTCAATCTACGTAGCAATCGGTCAGAAAGCATCGACTATTGCTAACGTGGTTCGCAAACTGGAAGAGCACGGCGCGCTAGCTAACACTATCGTTGTTGTTGCATCTGCTTCTGAATCTGCTGCGCTACAATACCTAGCGCCATACGCAGGTTGTGCGATGGGTGAATACTTCCGCGATCGCGGTGAAGATGCACTGATTGTTTATGATGATCTATCTAAGCAAGCGGTAGCTTACCGTCAGATCTCTCTACTACTAAAACGTCCACCAGGCCGTGAGGCATTCCCAGGTGACGTATTCTACTTACACTCGCGTCTACTAGAGCGTGCAGCTCGCGTAAGCGAAGAGTATGTAGAGCGTTTCACTAACGGTGAAGTGAAAGGTAAGACTGGTTCTCTAACTGCTCTACCAATCATTGAAACTCAAGCAGGTGACGTTTCAGCATTCGTACCGACTAACGTAATCTCGATTACCGATGGTCAGATCTTCCTACAAACTGAGCTATTCAACGCAGGTGTACGTCCAGCTGTTGACCCAGGTATCTCAGTATCTCGTGTAGGTGGTTCAGCGCAGACGAAAATCATCAAGAAGCTATCAGGCGGTATCCGTACTGCACTAGCTCAGTACCGTGAACTAGCAGCGTTTGCTCAGTTCTCTTCTGACCTTGATGAAGCTACGAAGAAACAGCTAGACCACGGTCAAAAAGTTACAGAACTAATGAAGCAGAAGCAGTACGCTCCAATGTCTGTATTTGACCAAGCGCTAGTAATCTTCGCTGCAGAGCGTGGCTATTTAGCAGATGTTGAACTAAGTAAACTGCTAGATTTCGAATCGGCTCTACTATCGTACGCTCGCGGTCAATACGCTGATTTCGCAGCTGAGATCGACAAGACGGGTGCATACAACGATGAAGTTGAAGCGCAGCTTAAGAAGCTGACTGATGACTTCGTAGCAACCCAAACTTGGTAATAGGTCGGTGGCAGTCTCTGCCACCAACTAATGGAGAGTAACGATGGCCGGCGCAAAAGAGATACGTAATAAAATCGGTAGTGTTAAAAGCACGCAGAAAATTACGAAAGCGATGGAAATGGTAGCAGCTTCAAAAATGCGTCGTTGTCAAGACGCAATGGAAGCTTCTCGTCCATACGCTGAAACAATGCGTAAAGTGATCGGTCACGTAGCAAACGCGAATCTAGAGTACCGTCATCCGTACCTAGAAGAGCGCGAAGCGAAGCGAGTTGGTTACATCATCGTTTCTACAGACCGTGGCCTGTGTGGTGGTTTGAACATTAACGTGTTCAAGAAAGCAATCACCGATATGCAGGCTTGGAAAGAGAAAGGTGCTGAAGTTGAACTAGCACTTGTTGGTTCTAAAGCGACATCCTTTTTCAACAACAGTGGCGCTAAAGTAGCTGCTCAAGTTTCAGGCCTAGGTGATCAACCTAGCCTAGAAGACTTAATCGGTTCTGTAAGCGTAATGCTAAAGAAATACGATGAAGGTGAATTGGACCGTCTGTATGTTGTTTTCAACAAGTTTGTGAACACCATGGTTCAACAACCAACGATCGATCAATTGCTACCTTTGCCTAAATCAGACAGCAAAGAGATGCAGCGTGAGCATTCATGGGACTACATCTATGAGCCTGAACCAAAACCTCTACTAGATACACTTCTAGTGCGTTACGTAGAGTCTCAGGTATACCAAGGTGTTGTTGAGAACCTTGCTTGTGAGCAAGCGGCTCGAATGATTGCAATGAAGGCTGCAACCGATAATGCAACAAACCTGATTGAAGACTTAGAACTTGTGTACAACAAAGCCCGTCAGGCTGCGATTACACAAGAACTGTCTGAAATCGTTGGTGGTGCAGCTGCGGTTTAAGCATAGGTAAAACGAAATAGTTTAGAGGATTAACGATGGCTACAGGTAAGATCGTACAGATCATCGGTGCGGTAGTCGACGTAGAGTTCCCACAGAGCGAAGTACCTAGTGTATATGACGCTCTAAACGTTACTGAATCAAAAGAGCGTCTAGTTCTTGAGGTTCAACAACAGCTAGGCGGTGGCGTAGTTCGTTGTATCGTTATGGGTAGCTCTGATGGTTTACGTCGTGGAGTTGAAGTTGTAAACACTGGCGCTCCAATTTCAGTACCAGTAGGTACTAAGACCCTAGGTCGTATCATGAACGTACTTGGTGATGCGATTGACGAGCGTGGTGAAATCGGTGCAGAAGAGTCTTACTCTATTCACCGTGAAGCACCAAGCTACGAAGAGCAATCTAACGAGACTGCTCTACTAGAAACTGGCGTTAAAGTAATCGACCTAGTTTGTCCATTCGCTAAGGGTGGTAAAATCGGTCTATTCGGTGGTGCTGGTGTAGGTAAGACCGTTAACATGATGGAACTTATCAACAACATCGCACTACAACACTCAGGTCTATCTGTATTCGCAGGTGTAGGTGAGCGTACTCGTGAGGGTAACGACTTCTACTTCGAAATGCAGGAAGCAGGCGTTGTAAACGTTGAGAAGCCAGAAGAATCAAAAGTAGCGATGGTTTACGGCCAGATGAACGAGCCACCAGGCAACCGTCTACGTGTTGCACTGACTGGTCTAACAATGGCAGAGCGTTTCCGTGACGAAGGTCGTGACGTTCTACTGTTCGTTGATAACATCTACCGTTACACGCTAGCAGGTACTGAGGTATCAGCACTTCTAGGCCGTATGCCTTCTGCGGTAGGTTACCAGCCTACACTAGCAGAAGAGATGGGTGTTCTTCAGGAGCGTATCACGTCAACTAAGCAAGGTTCTATCACGTCTGTACAGGCAGTATACGTACCAGCGGATGACTTGACTGACCCGTCTCCAGCAACAACGTTCGCGCACTTAGATGCAACGGTTGTACTTAACCGTAACATCGCTGCAATGGGTCTATACCCAGCGATCGACCCACTAGATTCGACTTCTCGTCAGCTAGACCCGCTAGTAGTTGGTCAAGAGCACTACGACATCGCTCGTGGCGTTCAGTCTACTCTACAGCGCTACAAAGAGCTGAAGGATATCATTGCGATTCTAGGTATGGACGAGCTATCTGAATCAGATAAGCAAGTTGTATCTCGTGCACGTAAGATTGAGCGTTTCCTAACTCAGCCTTACCACGTAGCGGAAGTATTTACTGGCGACCCAGGTGTTTACGTACCTCTTAAAGAGACTCTACGTGGCTTCAAAGGTCTACTAGCTGGTGATTACGATGACATTCCAGAGCAAGCGTTCATGTACTGCGGTACGATTGACGATGCTATCGAGAATGCGAAGAAGCTATAAGGCTAACTAGGAGGCGATATGGCAGCAATAACCTTTCACCTAGACGTTGTTAGCGCAGAGAAGAAAATCTTCTCTGGCCTAGTTGAAACGTTTCAGGTGACCGGTAGCGAAGGTGAGCTTGGTATTTTCCACGGCCACACACCGCTGCTGACCGCTATAAAGCCTGGTATGGTGCGTATTGTTAAACAGCACGGCCACGAAGAAATCATTTATGTTTCTGGTGGTATGGTAGAAGTTCAGCCTGGTACAGCGACTGTACTGGCTGATACCGCTATCCGTGGTGAAGAGCTAGACGCAGCGAAGGCAGAAGAAGCGAAACGTCGTGCTGAGGAGAATATCCAGAACCAGCATGGCGATATGGACTTCGCTCAAGCGGCCAGTGAACTGGCTAAAGCCATTGCTCAGCTACGAGTTATCGAGCTGACAAAACAGCGTCGTTAATCGACAACGTTGTTTTAAGAGATAAAGGCGGTCGTAAGGCCGCCTTTTTGCTTATTTTTTAACGTAAATTTTTCCTAATCAATTAACTAATTACCGATTAGTGTCTAAAATACCCCTTCAGATTTAGAACAACGTCCAACAGGTAACTCAATGAAATTTAGCGCGGTCATTCTCGCAGCGGGTAAAGGTACTCGCATGTATTCTAATAAGCCTAAAGTGCTGCACACTTTGGCGGGTAAGCCTATGGTCAAGCACGTTATAGATACCTGTAACGGTTTAGGCGCGCAAAATATTCATTTGGTTTACGGCCATGGTGGCGATCAAATGCAGACTGAGCTTGCAAGCGAGTCAGTTAACTGGATCTTACAAGCTGAGCAATTGGGGACAGGGCATGCGGTTGATCAAGCCTCTCCACAATTTGAAGATGATGAAAAAATCTTAGTTCTTTACGGTGATGTACCTCTGATCTCTGAAGAGACCATTGAAAGTCTGCTTGATGCTCAACCAACAGGTGGTATTGCCCTTTTGACGGTCGTGCTTGATAACCCTATGGGTTATGGTCGAATTGTTCGTCGCAACGGTCCTGTTGTCGCGATTGTTGAGCAGAAAGATGCAACAGAAGAGCAGAAGCTAATTAAAGAGATCAATACCGGTGTAATGGTAGCAACTGGTGGTGATCTTAAGCGTTGGTTATCCGGTCTAAATAATAACAACGCTCAGGGTGAATACTACCTTACAGACGTTATTGCTGCTGCGCATGATGAAGGTCGTGCAGTTGAAGCTGTTCATCCTGTAAACCCTATCGAAGTTGAAGGGGTGAATGATCGTGCACAGTTGGCTCGTTTAGAGCGAGCTTTCCAATCTATGCAAGCTCGTAAGTTGTTAGAGCAGGGTGTTATGTTGCGTGACCCAGCACGATTTGATCTGCGTGGTGAGCTGCAATGTGGTATGGATTGTGAAATTGATGCTAACGTTATTATCGAAGGTAATGTCTCACTGGGTGATAACGTCATTATCGGTGCGGGTTGTGTCCTTAAAGATTGTGAAATCGACGACAACACCATTGTTCGTCCTTACAGTGTGATTGAAGGTGCAACAGTGGGTGAAGAGTGTACGGTGGGTCCATTTACCCGTTTGCGCCCAGGTGCAGAACTGCGTAATGATGCGCACGTTGGCAACTTTGTTGAAGTGAAAAACGCTCGTATTGGTGAAGGTTCCAAAGCCAATCACCTTACGTACCTTGGTGATGCTGAAATTGGTCAGGGAACAAATATCGGTGCTGGTGTGATTACTTGTAACTACGATGGCGCAAACAAATTCAAAACAGTTATCGGCAATGATGTGTTTGTGGGTTCAGACTGTCAGCTGGTGGCGCCTGTAACGATTGCAGATGGTGCAACGATTGGTGCTGGTACGACGTTGACAAAAGATGTGTCAGAAGGTGAATTAGTCATCACTCGAGCTAAAGAACGTAAAATTTCTGGTTGGCAACGTCCGGTTAAGAAAAAATAACCAATACCGCTAACTCAATATGAAAGCCGCTATTTTTAGCGGTTTTTTTATTTGTCTAAGTACTAATGACTTGGTACTTGAATGCGCTTTTCTAACCAGCGGACTGCTTGTGAAACAATTAGAATCAGCACTAAATATTCTAAGACCAGAAAGGTATAGATTTCTAAAGGTAAGTACTCATTAACCACCAGCTCATTGGCACGACGAGTTAAATCGCTTAGACCAATAACACTGACCAGTGAACTCATTTTGAGAATATAAACGAACTGATTTCCAAGTGGGGGCAGAATTTGCCTAAAAGCTTGAGGAAGAATCACAAAACGCATTTTCTGCCAATAGTTGAGCCCTAGCGCTTCGGCCGCTTCATGTTGTCCACGATTTATCGCTTGAATCCCACCTCTAAAGACTTCCGCCATAAATGCGCTTTCCGCAATGGTAAGCGCGATAACACCGGCCCAGAAGTGATTTAAAGTGACATCTAACAAGGTCGGCATTCCATAGTAAACCCAAAGTAGCAGTACCAACACAGGTATCGAGCGAACCGATTCTACGTAGACTCGATTGATCATTCTTAGAGGCTTTAGTGGAGAGAGTGCCGGTAATGAAACTAAAAAGCCTAAGGTCATCGCCAGTAACATACTGAGCAACGAAACCTGAATCGTATCGCTAAATCCAGCGACGAGAAACTTGAGGTTCGTTTGACCTTGTGACGTTGTTGGATCCAATACATACCAGCCCCATTGATAGTCTGAGCAGCCGGTTAGGAGTAGAGCGGAAACAATCGATAAATAACGAGAAGTCACATTACACCTTGTATTGACTAATAATATTCCTTTGTAGCTGCTATGTTATCAAATGAACCGACGTTAAGCTTAATAAACTTAGGGATTAATATAATGAAGAAATACATCTTAGCACTTGGAATGTGCTTATTGTCTGTTGGTCAGGCTATGGCGGAAATAAGTCGATTGCAGGAAATCCTTGATAAGGGGATTTTACGGGTCGGCACCACAGGCGATTGGAATCCAATGACGATGAAAGATCCTGCGACCAACAGTTATCGAGGATTTGATATCGACGTAACGACAGAACTGGCTAAAGATTTGGGCGTGGAAATAGAGTATGTGGCCACGGATTGGAAGACCTTAGTCAACGGTATTACAGCCAATAAATATGATATTACGGGGAGTGCCTCTCTGAATATGTCGCGAGCTAAAGTCGCTGGTTACAGTCAGCCATATTTTTATCTAGCTTTTGTTCCTGTCGTGCAGAAAAAAGATTTAGAGAAATTTTCTGATTGGAGTGATTTTGACAAAGCGGACGTGAAAGTGGCGGCGACCTTGGGCACAGTACAAGAGAAGATGGTCAAAGAGTTCTTTCCAACTGCGCAGCATATTGTCATCGAAGCACCTGCAAGGGATTTTCAGGAGTTATTGGCACGTAGAGCCGATGTCTCTGTAACTTCAAATGTGGAAGCGGCAACCTTGGTGGAAAAATTCCAACAGTTAGCGATCGTACCAGTCAAAGAACCACGTAAACCGACGCCAATCGCAATGCTACTCCCTCAAAATGACCAGGTGTGGATTAATTACATTAACCACTGGGTAGAGCTAAAGAAAACACAAGGTTTCTTCAAGCGCACTGCTGAAAAGTGGGGCCTTAAAAGTTTGTAACTACTTACTATAAAAAAGAGCCGCTTAGTGAAGCGGCTCTTTTTTTGTTATTGATTACTCGTCACTCACAACTCGAGCATTATCGGGAGTAGTAAAATGCTGCGAGAGTTCTCGGTTAGAAATGATGTAGCCAGCCCATAGACCACCCATACAGATGATGATCGCAATGCCAGTTACAAACTGGGCCTGACTCGCCATCGCCGCAACTAAGGCACTCGACAAGCTACTAACGCATATTTGCACACTATTCTGTAGACCAGCCGCTGTTGCTGGGCTTTGCTGTGCACTGGCTAGCGCTCGATTGACTACGATTGGGTAAAGTGCACCATTCGCGACAGCGATCAAACAGAATGGTGCCAGAATTGGCCATATTGAACTGAGTTGCCATTGTGAGGCAATAAAGATCAGTAGTGAGGCAACGCTAAACAAGCCGATTAACTGGCGTAGCACTTTCTCATCACCAAATTTTTTCACACCTACTTTGCCAAGATAGCCACCAGCCATAAAGGCGATGGTTTGCGGAATAAAGCTCAGACCAATATCTTTGGCTTCGTACCCTAGCTGAGCCATGATTTCTGGCATACCTGTCAGGTAAGCAAAGAATGCCGCAGAAGCCGTCGCAAACATAAAAACGTTACCCAGATAAGTTTTTGAGCCGAGTAGCGCTTTGATATCGCTAGATACGCTGGTTTGCTTAGCTTCAACTTGCTCGTTGCGCTGCATCATTGTCGCTGCTACCAGAACAACACCGACCGCCGTCAGAGTGAAGAAAATGCTATGCCAGCCAAAGCTATCTGCGAGTAGGACGCCTAGCTGTGGAGCCAGAGCAGGAGACAACGCAACCAAAGGCATGATTGTGGCAAAAATTTGTTGGCTACTGCTTGAGTAACGCTTGATAACCATTGCCTGCCAGATAACAGCAGGAGCACAAACACCAATAGCCTGTACAAAGCGTAAGGTCAGTAATTGCCATACTTGATCGCTAAATGCTAAACCTAGTGAGGCTAGAGTAAAGATGACCAGACCAGCTGCGAGTGTATTGCGGTGGCCAAATTTGTCAGAAGCCAGGCCCCATAAAAGCTGGCCGATAGCCATACCAGAAAGGAAGACAGTTAAAGAGAGCGCGATCTGTTCAGGGCCAGTAGCAAAGTCTGCTTCCATTGTTTTGAAAGCAGGCAAGTACATATCAGTAGCGACAAAGCCAAGCATAGATAGGGCTGCAAGGTAGAATAATTGTAGTTTTGAAATAGTCATGATTTTTCCAATCAAATTATTTAATCATTAATTGCTCAGTATCAGTTGGCGCCAACCCTGATTTTTATGCCTTGCTATTCTATTTTTCGATTTAAAGGAAATAAAACGCTAAAATTGTTAGTTATCAATCAAAAAATTTGAAAGGTTGAGTGTTATGTACTCAAAGTCATCATTGGAGATGCTGGATACCGTTGCCCGTCTTGGTAGTTTTACGGCTGCCGCAGAAGTGCTGCATAAAGTGCCTTCGGCGATTAGTTATGGCGTTCGCCAAGTAGAGCAAGAGTTAGATGTTGTTCTGTTCCGTCGTTTACCGAGAAAAGTAGAGCTCACGCCTGCGGGAGAGCTCTTTATCGCTGAGGCGCGTATGCTTCTTAGACAGATGGCGGAGATTCAGTCTCAAACGCGTCGAGTTGCTCATGGTTGGCAGTCAACACTCAAGTTAACCTTAGACAACGTAGTCAAACTCGATAAGCTGAAGCCGCTCGTCGAAAGCTTTTACCAAGAGTTCGAATTTGCCGAACTGCAAATCAACATGGAAGTGTTTAATGGTTCATGGGAGGCAATAGCCCAAGAGCGAGCAGACATTGTGATTGGTGCGACATCTGCGATACCAGTTGGTGGTGATTTTGAGGTTAGAGACATGGGGGTGCTTGACTGGGCGTTTGTTATGTCTCCAGCCCATCCTTGTGTGAGGGAACAATACTTATCAGAAGAGTTTGTTAGTCAGTTCCCTGCAATTTGTCTTGATGATACTTCGAGCGTGTTACCTAAACGTCATACTGGGCATTATCCTAAACAGCGTCGCTTATTGTTACCTAACTGGTACAGTGCTATCGAATGTTTAAAAAATGGAGTCGGAGTGGGTTATATGCCTCGTCATATTGCCATGCCGTTGATCCACGAAGGTGTGCTGGTGGAGAAGACATTGCCTGATGAAAAGCCACTGAGTCAGTGCTGCCTTGTATGGCGTAAAGATGATAACCATAAGCTGATCCAATGGATGATCGATTACTTAGGATCATCGAACCAATTGCACCAAGATTGGTTGAAGTATTGATCAAATAAAAAAACGCCAGCTTCCGCTGGCGTTTTTGATCTTTTCGGTTGATGTTACGGACGCTCAAATACAGTAGCGATACCTTGACCAAGACCGATACACATAGTTGCTAGACCATACTTAGCGTCTTTAGCTTCCATTAGGTTGATCAGAGTCGTTGAAATACGCGCGCCAGAACAGCCTAGTGGGTGACCAAGTGCAATAGCACCGCCGTTAAGGTTTACTTTTTCATCCATGACATCAAGCAAGCCGAGATCTTTCGCACATGGAAGAGACTGAGCCGCAAACGCTTCGTTCAGTTCCACGACATCCATATCTTCAATCGTTAAGCCTGCTCGTTTGAGAGCTTTATGAGTCGCAGGGACAGGACCGTATCCCATAATCGAAGGATCGCAACCTGCAATCGCCATACCTTTAATGCGAGCACGGATAGTTAAGCCTAACTCGTTCGCTTTCTCTTCGCTCATGATCAGCATTGCTGAAGCGCCATCTGATAGAGCAGAAGAAGTACCAGCGGTCACAGTGCCGTTGGCTGGATCAAAGACAGGGCGAAGTTGAGATAGACCTTCTACCGATGTTTCAGGACGAATCACCTCGTCATGATCGAGAGTAAACAGAGTGCCATCAGCGGCATGTCCCTCAGTTGGTAGAATTTCATTCTTAAAACGGCCTTCTAGGGTTGCTGCGTGTGCACGAGCATGTGAACGCGCTGCAAACTCGTCTTGCTGCTCTCGGCTAATGCCATGAAGTTTACCAAGCATTTCAGCTGTTAAACCCATCATACCAGCGGCTTTAGCGACGTTTTTAGACATGCCTGGGTGGAAGTCAACGCCGTGGTTCATTGGTACGTGACCCATATGTTCCACACCACCAATTAGGCAGATTTCGGCATCACCCGTCATGATAGCGCGCGCGCCATCGTGCAAAGCTTGCATTGATGAACCACATAAGCGGTTGACAGTGACTGCACCAATTTCAATCGGCAACCCAGCTAGCAGAGCGGCGTTACGTGCAACGTTGAAACCTTGCTCCAGAGTTTGTTGTACACAACCCCAGTAAATATCTTCAATCTCGCTCGGATTGACCTGAGGGTTGCGCGCCAAAATCCCTTTCATTAGATGTGCAGAGAGATCTTCAGCTCGAGTATGACGGAAAGCACCACCTTTAGAGCGACCCATTGGAGTACGTAGACAATCTACAATTACAACATTTCTTTTATGCATAGACATTTGAGAATCTCTCCTTAGATTGAACCTTGCTGTTGAGTGCCGTAGAAAGTTTCACCCTTAGCTGCCATATCGATAAGTAACTGAGGAGCTTGATACATTGCACCTAGATCAGCGTACTTCTTGGTCATTTCGACAAACTCAGCAATGCCGATGCTGTCTAGGTAGCGGAATACACCGCCACGGAAAGGAGGGAAGCCTAGTCCGTAAACTAAAGCCATATCGGCTTCTTGTGGTGAAGCAATGATGTTTTCTTGTAAACACAGAACAACTTCATTGATCATAGGTACCATCATACGTTCAACAATGGTCTGGTCATCGAACTCATTTGGCGCGCTGCACACGTCAGCAAGCACTGGCAAGATATCTTCACTAAAGGTTTTCTTTGGCTTACCGCGTTTATCTACACTGTAGCTGTAGAAACCATTGCCGTTCTTCTGACCGTATTTATCTGCTTCGAACAGTGCATCAATAGCATCACGTTCGTTTTTGCCCATTCGCTCTGGGAAACCTTGAGCCATAACAGCTTGAGCGTGATGAGCGGTATCAATACCAACAACATCCAGCAGGTATGCTGGACCCATTGGCCAGCCAAACTGACGTTCCATGATCTTATCGATTTTAGTGAAGTCTGCACCGTCACTAAGAAGTTTGCTGAAGCCTCCAAAGTATGGGAATAGAACACGGTTTACAAAGAACCCTGGACAGTCATTAACAACAATTGGAGATTTACCCATCTTCGCAGCGTAAGCAACGACACGGTTGATGGTTTCATCTGAGGTGTGCTCACCGCGAATGATCTCAACCAGTGGCATTCTGTGCACAGGGTTAAAGAAGTGCATACCACAGAAGTTTTCTGGACGTTTTAATGATTTCGCTAATAGATTGATTGGAATTGTCGAAGTGTTTGACGTGATAACCGTGTCATCGTTGACGTAAGATTCCACCTCACTGAGCACCGCCGCTTTCACTTTAGGGTTTTCGACTACCGCTTCAACAATAACATCCGAGTTTTCGATCCCTGCGTAATGTAGGCTTGGCGTGATTGAAGCAAGAATTCCCGCCATTTTGAAACCATCGATGCGGCCACGTGAAAGACTCTTATTCAATAGCTTAGAGGCTTCATTCATACCTAGGTCGAGTGATGGTTGAGCGATATCTTTCATTAAGACAGGCACGCCTTTCAACGCTGATTGATAAGCGATACCACCACCCATGATGCCAGCCCCAAGCACTGCCGCGCGTTGGGTATCTTTGTTGGCTGACTT
Source organism: Vibrio sp. TRT 1302 (assembly GCF_050113875.1). Taxonomy (NCBI): domain Bacteria; kingdom Pseudomonadati; phylum Pseudomonadota; class Gammaproteobacteria; order Vibrionales; family Vibrionaceae; genus Vibrio; species Vibrio sp. TRT 1302. The sequence goes on from NZ_JBNJOF010000015.1 coordinate 88,497, forward strand.
AGCGGCTTTTTTCGCGATACCTTTAATATACTGATCGTTGAGGAATAGCCCGACCAGAGATTTTGCTTCTTCAGACTTAGCCAGCTTAACAAAGTAGCGGCGTTCAACATCCAGAGCTTCATTTCGAGCTAAGCGAGCGCCTTCTTCGATTGTCTTCACCGCTGTCATTGGCGCTGGATAATGTGGCCCAGCTTTTTGTGCGACTAGCCCTTTTGCCATCGTGAAGCTCATCATTGACTCGAGCTTGCTCAATGAAAGAGCCGAGGTTTTTTGTTTACGGCGTTCTTTCCAATCTAGCTTTTCATTAATTGCTTGCGTAAGTGTTGTAATCGCTGATTCATATAGTGAGTCAGTTTCTACAATGGCATCTAACAAGCCTATTTTTAGTGCTTCGTCTGCTCGGCAAGCTTTACCCTGAGTAATCACTTCCATAGCGCTGTCAGCACCGATAACGCGAGGAAGACGAACACAACCACCAAAACCAGGCATGATACCGAGTCTTGTTTCAGGTAAACCTATGCTGGTGGTCTTATCACCAATACGGATATCGGTAGCGAGTACACACTCACATCCACCACCCAAAGTATGGCCTTTCAGCACGGATAGCGTTGGTACAGGTAGATCTTCAAGCTTGTTGAAAATGCTGTTTGCAAATTGCAGCCACTGATCGAGTTCAGCTTCAGGTTTAGCAAATAGACCTAAAAATTCAGTGATATCGGCACCAACAATAAATGCCTCTTTATCTGAGGTCAGTAACAGGCCTTTTAGAGAACTGTGGGCATACAAGGCGTCTAGTGCTTTATCCAGTGATTCAAGAGTGGCAAGGTCGAGCTTGTTAACGGAAGCTGGGGCACAGAAGCTCAGTTCAGCGATTCCGTCTTGTAATTCCTTTACCTGTAGGTTTTTGGCTTGGTAAATCATTGTCTATCTCCATGACATACAATCTTGGATTGCGTGTATAGCTGCTAAAAGTCGGCACAAATAACTCGTGTGCTTTCAGTGAGCCGCTATAAAGGAAAGTGGTTTTATTTTTATTCTGGTTAGACCAGTTGTTTTAGTTTGGACTCGCCACTGGTTAAATTCAATACATTTTTTAAACAAGTGTTTAACATTGTGCGCTTGGACATATCTTAGGCGGCGTTCAAATTGCTCTCATGCTAAACTGGCGAGACGATCTCAAATGAACTGATGACATGAATGACCAACCCTATTTAATCCCAGAACAAGCCGTCATATTTGAAGAAGAGATAAAGAAAAGTGTTTTTATCACTTATCTTGCCCACACTCCTTCAATTGAAGCAGCTAAAACGTTCGTTGAGCAGATCAAAGCTAAACATGCTGATGCACGTCATAATTGTTGGGGATTTGTCGCTGGTCGCCCAGAAGATTCGATGAAGTGGGGGTTTAGTGATGATGGTGAACCGTCAGGAACAGCAGGGAAACCAATCTTGGCTCAATTGTCTGGATCTGGCGTTGGTGAAATAACCGCAGTAGTCACGCGTTATTCCGGAGGAATTAAGCTGGGTACAGGCGGATTAGTAAAAGCTTATGGTGGAGGGGTACAACAAGCTCTCAAGCTGCTTCAAACAATTGAGAAAAAAATAACCACTGAGCTATTACTAGAGTTAGACTATGGGTTTATGCCGATCGCTCAATCTATTCTCCCGCAATACGGAGCACAAGAGGTAAGCGCGGAATATAGTGAATCGGTCAAAATGCTGGTCGAGATAGAAGTTCGTCAGGTGAAGGACTTTACCCAAACCATCATTAATAAAAGCGCTGCCAAGGTACAGATAACGCCTTTGGACAAATTATAAGATAATCAGGAAGTCGGAAGCTACGCTTCATACATCAGTCTATTCATGCAATTTCGATCAATTATCCGCATCGTAGGGCTTCTTCTCGCCCTTTTCAGCATTACTATGCTCGCTCCTGCGTTAGTCGCGCTGATCTATCGCGATGGTGCAGGTGTTCCTTTTGTCACAACTTTTTTCGTACTGTTGTTTTGTGGTGCTGTTTGTTGGTTCCCTAATCGTCATCATAAACACGAATTAAAGGCTCGTGATGGTTTTCTGATAGTCGTCTTGTTCTGGACGGTACTTGGTAGCGCAGGTTCTATTCCATTCTTAATTGCTGACAACCCCAATGTGTCAGTAACAGATGCCTTTTTTGAATCTTTCTCTGCACTGACAACGACAGGTGCCACCGTGATCGTTGGCTTAGATGATCTGCCGAAAGCTATCCTATTCTATCGTCAGTTCCTCCAATGGTTTGGTGGGATGGGTATCATCGTATTAGCCGTAGCGATTCTACCTGTGCTAGGTATCGGTGGTATGCAGCTGTATCGAGCTGAAATTCCAGGCCCAGTAAAAGATTCAAAAATGACACCAAGAATTGCTGAGACAGCAAAAGCGCTATGGTACATATATTTGAGTTTAACCATCGCTTGTGCAGCGGCATTTTGGTTTGCCGGAATGACACCATTTGATGCGATAGGCCATAGTTTTTCTACCATTGCGATTGGTGGTTTTTCTACTCATGACGCCAGTATGGGTCACTTCAATAGCTATGCGATCAATATGATTACCGTCGTATTCTTACTGATCTCTGCGTGTAACTATTCACTCCACTTTGCAGCGTTTGCATCTGGTGGTGTACACCCTAAATACTATTGGAAAGATCCCGAGTTCAGAGCTTTTGTCTTTATACAAATACTGCTGTTTGTTGTGTGTTTCTTGATCTTATTGAACCATCACACCTATGACTCTATATATGATGTGTTTGATCAGGCCTTGTTTCAGACAGTCTCTATTTCAACCACGGCTGGATTTACAACAACAGGATTTGCGGATTGGCCGCTATTTTTGCCGGTACTACTTCTTTTTTCGTCATTTATTGGTGGTTGTGCGGGCTCTACGGGCGGCGGCATGAAAGTTATTCGTATCCTTTTGCTAACACTCCAAGGGGTTCGCGAGCTAAAACGTCTTGTCCATCCTCGTGCAGTCTATACCATCAAGGTCGGCGGTAGCGCTCTGCCACAAAGAGTCGTTGATGCTGTATGGGGATTCTTCTCTGCATACGCGCTAGTGTTTGTCGTCTGCATGTTAGGGCTGATTGCGACAGGTATGGACGAGTTAAGTGCATTCTCCGCAGTCGCTGCGACATTGAACAACTTAGGTCCTGGCCTTGGAGAAGTCGCGCTCCACTTTGGAGATGTGAATGATAAAGCCAAATGGGTGCTGATCGTCTCTATGCTATTTGGACGTTTAGAAATCTTCACCCTATTAATATTACTTACGCCTACTTTCTGGCGTAGCTAAGGAGAGAGTGTGGCCAAAGCATTATTCCTTTACTCAACTCGTGAAGGTCAAACCAAAAAAATCTTTCATCATATAAGAGAGCAACTCTCAGACTACGAATGTGACTTTGTTGACCTTCATACGACAGAACGTGTCGACTTTGAACAGTATGAGCGAGTACTAGTAGGAGCATCGATAAGATATGGGCATCTTAATAAGAAGCTATACCAATTTATCGAGAGCAACCTACGGGCTTTGCAATCGAGTAGAGCTGCTTTTTTTTGTGTGAACCTGACCGCCAGAAAAGAAGACCAAGGCAAAGATACGCCAGAAGGCAGTGCTTATATAAAAACGTTTCTCAAGAAATCTTCTTGGCAACCCGAGTTAATTGGTGTGTTTGCTGGTGCGCTCTATTACCCTCGTTACAACTGGTTTGATAGAACCATGATTAAATTCATAATGAGTATGACAGGCGGAGAAACCGATACCAGCAAGGAAGTAGAATATACTAACTGGGAAAAGGTCACTCTTTTTGCCAATAAGTTTAAAAATATGTAAACAAAAGGGCGGTTTTTACCACTTTTAGATCGAAAATTAATCGAACAACAAAAAAGTCAGAAAAAACACAAAAAAGGGGTTGCCAAGTTTATTC
>NZ_JBNJOF010000016.1:0-90842 GCF_050113875.1 Vibrio sp. TRT 1302
GAGTTGGCATAGTAAAATCCTTAGAGGTTGAGTGTAATAACACTCACTCTTAGTCAAAAAGCGTGCCAAAGTGAAATCGTATATATTTCAATAACTTAAGGGTTTGTTAATATTCAAGCTGAGCAACTTTTTGCTCGATCTGAGCAAGATCTTGCTCGAATCGAGCAAAAAGTTGCCCGGAGATAAAAGTATTCTCTACAATGTCAGTAGCGCTTTATCCTTATAACAAGCCTCTATAAATCGCATAGAAATCGTCTCGCCTCAGCAGGACTCGTCAATCTAACAAAGCGAATATGTTGATATTGAGGATTGTCCATATCGGCTAAGTACCTTTCACGATTCGAATGATAGGTTTTGATCGTCCACAACAAAATTGAATCTCTACTGAAAAATGACTTGCTCAGCGTTTCTCTATTGCCCGTATTGGGCCACAACTCTTTGCCTGAAATCAAGCGGCTTAAAGCTCGTCTCACTGCATGAAAGAGGGTTCTCGACAATGAGTAGTCAACCCATATCACAGTATCAACGTCATGCCATTTAATGACACGCGTGCGATTGTAATTACCATCCAGTACCCAACTCGGCGCTTTCAGCTCATCTTCTAGGCGAGAGAAAAACTCTTCGTCACTGGACTCCTGCCAGTTTGGTTTCCAAAACAGTCGATCCATTTCGATATGTGCGCACTCAAGGTGACGAGCAAGTTGGGCTGAAAATGTTGATTTTCCGCTACCACTGGTTCCGACTACATTGATCTTGTTCATGACATTACTTGCCCAACTTGTTGAATATGCGCGCAGTAAAACATGTAGAATGCGCATTTTCAATCTTCTAACCAATATTTGTTAACATTTCAGTCGTCTCGCTTCACAAAGCCTTCTAAGGGTAACTAGCCACATGTATACAAAGTGAAGTATGATTGTTTTATTAGCGAAATAAATGGTTTGAGAGTGAACGCCGCTTATGGCAAATCTAAAAAATTCTGTGGCGAAAAACGTCAAGACAAAAGTCGCCGGCCAAACTCAGGATGACGTGGTTTATTGTCATATCTTTGATGCAATTCTAGAGCAGCGTCTACCTCCAGCAACAAAGCTGAATGAAGAAGCACTCGCTGAAATCTTTAGTGTCAGCCGCACAATCATACGTCGAGCTTTGCTGCGTCTATCGATGGAACAAGTGGTGAGTATTCGCCCTAACCGAGGTGCGATGGTATCTGCACCAACAAAAGACGAGGCGAAACAGATCATCAAAGCGCGTGAGGTGATGGAACTGGCGATTACCGAATTAGCAGTTGAACATGCCACGCCAGCCAAAATTGAAGAGTGTCGCCGCTTAGTTGAGAAAGAGAACGACGCATTTGCCAACGGTGACTACGGTAAAGGGTTGCGTCTGTCTGGAGAGTTCCATATCAAACTCGCTGAGATGGCCCACAATACGCCTTTGCTGGCATTCCAAAGGAGCTTAGTCTCTCAGACCTCTCTACTCATCGCTCAGTACGAAACTGGTAACCACGCTAACTGTTCGCTCGATGAACATTCCAACCTGCTTGACGCTATAGAAGCGGGCGATGCCACACAGGCTTTGTCTCTGATGCAGGAGCATATCAACCACATTCGGTCTCGACTCAATCTCGACAGTAGCGCTGCCTCTAATGATCTGCATGTTGTCTTCTCGGATATATTGAACCGTAAATAGTCCTGACGCTCCCCCCAACCAAGACTCAAACCCGGCATCAAGCTGGGTTTTTTATCTCCCCCTTCAAGATTGTATACAAATAAAAATACAATATTAAAAATCTTTACGCTAAGATTTTTTACACAAAAATAACAACTAAGCCATTAATTATCAATAAGTTAGTATCAACACCCTCTTCTATCATGTAAAAACACAAGCTATTTCTTGTTGCATTTTTGTAAAATTAAAGTTGACCTTGGAGTCAAATTAACCAATTATTGACCCAAAGGTCAGAAAAACAAACATCGGAACATTAGTGTCAATGCACAAGGAGGTCTCTTGATTACTTTCCTACTCAATCAAGAACTCAGACAAGAAAGTGAACTGTCACCAAACATGACGGTTCTCCAATACCTGAGAACACAAGTACAAAAAACAGGGACAAAAGAAGGATGTGGTTCAGGAGACTGTGGTGCCTGCACCGTAGTACTTGGTGAAGTTGTTGAAGGAAAGCTTCAATACCGCTCTGTTAACTCTTGTTTGACGTTCGTCTCTAGCCTTCACGGTAAACAGCTGATTACTGTTGAAGACCTAAAAAATAAAGACAAGCTTCATCCAACACAGCAAGCGATGGTCGATTTCCACGGTTCACAATGTGGTTACTGTACCCCTGGTTTCATTATGTCGATGTTCGCTTTGAGCAAAAACAAACCAGCCGCGAATAAAGAAGACGTTATGGAGTCTCTTGCCGGAAACCTATGCCGCTGTACTGGCTATCGTCCAATTGTTGATGCGGCACTTTCTTTAGTTTCCAACGAACCTTTGATGGATCAATTTGTTGAGTTGGAAAAAACCACTGTTGCTAGATTACAAACTCTTGCGGAACAACCAGCTAGCCTAAGTCATGGTAACCTCACTGCCTATCTGCCTCGAAGCATTAACGAACTCGCCGATATCTATAGCGCCAACCCGAAGGCAAAACTGGTTGCCGGTGGTACGGACTTGGCCCTAGAAGTGACTCAGTTCCACCGTGAGATAGAGACACTTATCAATCTCAATCTAGTGGAAGATATGAAGGTATGTGAAGAGAGCGACGATGCGCTACATATCGGTGCCAATGTTGCCATTAGCGACGCCTACCAACTACTGACTACGCACTACGCAGATTTTGGTGAACTGCTGCATCGTTTCGCTTCGCTTCAAGTTCGTAACCAAGGTACGCTAGGAGGCAACATTGGCAACGCCTCACCGATCGGTGACGCGCCTCCTCTACTGATTGCTCTCAACGCTCAAATCAAGCTACGTCGTGGTAAACAGAGCCGTATCATGCCGATTGAAGAGTACTTCATCAGCTACAAGGTAACCGCTCAGCAAGAAAGTGAATTCATTGAGCAAATTATTATTCCAAAGCCAAAAGCGAATGAAACATTCAGAGCTTACAAACTTTCGAAACGTTTAGACGACGACATTTCTGCGGTTTGTGGCGCGTTCAATATCCAGATAGAAGATAACAAGGTCATTGGCGCTCGAATTGCCTTTGGCGGCATGGCCGCAACACCTAAACGCGCGACTCGCTGTGAAAATGCTTTGCTTGGCAAAGAGTGGAATCAGGCCAACATTGATGAAGCCATGAGCGAGATCCATAACGATTTCGAGCCTCTGTCAGATTTCCGAGCAAGCAAAGAGTACCGCTCTCTTACCGCCGCGAACATGCTGCGCCGATTCTTCATAGAGCAAAACCTTCATAACAACCAGATTGAAACAAGGGTAACGTCTTATGTCTAACGCACATCATCAGACCATGACTCATGAGGAGATGGTCGCCATCGTAAAACAGGATCTCAAAACTGGCGTTGGTAAAAGCGTAAAGCATGATAGCGCCCCAAAACAAGTGACTGGCGAAGCCATCTATATCGATGACCGTCTTGAGTTTCCAAATCAGTTACATGTCTACGCTCGACTCAGTACGCAGGCTCACGCCAAGATCACCCATATTGATGTTTCACCTTGCTATGAGTTTGAGGGTGTCGCGATTGCCATCACCCATGAGGATGTTCCTGGGCAACTCGATATCGGTGCAATTCTTCCTGGTGACCCACTACTGGCTGATGGTCTGGTTCAATACTACGGTCAACCTGTACTTGCTGTGGCTGCCAATGATTTGGAGACGGCTCGCAAAGCAGCAATGGCTGCTATTGTCGAATACGAAGCGTTACCACCGGTTCTGGATGTAAAAGAAGCGTTGGAAAAACAACTTTTCGTTACCGAAAGCCATCAACAAAAGCGCGGCGACTCTGCGGCGGCACTTGCGAAAGCTAAACACATCATCGAAGGCGATCTTGAAATTGGTGGTCAGGAACACTTCTACCTTGAGACTCAAGTCAGTAGCGTCATGCCCACAGAAGATGGCGGCATGATCGTTTATACCTCGACTCAAAACCCGACCGAAGTGCAAAAGCTGGTTGCTGAAGTTCTTGGCGTCCCCATGCATAAGGTGGTGATTGATATGCGCCGTATGGGAGGAGGTTTTGGTGGTAAAGAGACTCAGGCCGCTGCGCCAGCATGTATGGCTGCCGTAATTGCACACCTGACTAAACGCCCTACCAAAATGCGCTTACCGCGCGCAGAAGATATGACAATGACGGGCAAACGTCATCCGTTTTACAACCAATACAAGATCGGTTTCGATGACAATGGCGTCATTCAGGGTGCTGAGATCATCGTGGCAGGTAACTGCGGCTACTCTCCAGACCTATCGAGTTCGATTGTTGATCGTGCCATGTTCCACTCAGACAACGCATACTATCTGGGTGATGCGACAGTGACAGGTCACCGTTGTAAAACGAACACAGCCTCAAACACAGCTTATCGAGGATTTGGTGGCCCACAAGGGATGATGACCATCGAGCATATTATGGATGAAATTGCCCGTTACCTTGGCAAAGATCCGCTCGAAGTCCGCAAAGCCAATTACTACGGTGGCGAGGGACGTGATGTCACTCACTACTACCAGACGGTTGAAGATAACTTCTTGCCTGAGATCACCGAACAGTTGGAACAAAGCAGTGACTATCACGCGCGTCGTAAAGCCATTGCTGAGTTTAACAAGCAAAGCCCGATCTTAAAAAAAGGCCTAGCGATCACTCCGGTGAAATTTGGTATTTCATTCACTGCGACTTTCCTAAATCAGGCTGGTGCGCTCATTCACATTTACACCGATGGCAGTATTCATCTTAACCACGGTGGTACTGAAATGGGACAAGGCCTAAATATCAAAGTGGCACAAATTGTTGCACAGGAGTTCCAAGTTGATGTTGAACGTATCCAAATCACCGCTACCAATACCGACAAAGTACCGAACACATCGCCGACCGCAGCCTCATCGGGCACCGACCTCAACGGTAAAGCAGCCCAGAACGCCGCTCTGACGATAAAGCAACGACTCATCGACTTCGCGTCAAGTCACTTTAAAGTCTCACCTGAAGAGGTCATCTTCAAAAATGGCATGATCATGATTCGTGATGAAATCATGACCTTTGAATCCTTTGTTCAGTTGGCCTACTTCAATCAGGTGTCACTCTCAAGTACCGGTTTCTACCGCACGCCTAAGATTTACTACGATCATGAGAAAGCGCGTGGTCGTCCGTTCTACTACTACGCCTACGGTGCGTCATGCTCCGAAGTGATTGTGGATACCTTAACGGGAGAATACAAAATCCTTCGCGCTGACATTCTTCACGATGTAGGGGCTTCGCTAAACCCAGCAATTGATATCGGCCAAGTTGAAGGTGGATTCCTGCAAGGTGTTGGGTGGTTAACAACCGAAGAGCTAGTGTGGAATGAGCAGGGGCGTCTGATGACCAATGGTCCAGCAAGCTACAAAATCCCAGCGATTGCGGATATGCCGATAGAGTTCCATACCCACCTTCTGGAAAACCGAGCCAATCCAGAAGATACCGTGTTTAACTCTAAGGCCGTCGGTGAACCTCCATTCATGCTTGGCATGTCTGTTTGGAGCGCCCTGAAAGACGCAATTTCTTATGTCGCCGTGGAAGGTGCTATTGCAAAACTTGATACACCAGCAACACCTGAGCGAGTGTTAATGGCGATTCAGAAAGTCACCCAGCCCCAAGCACAATCTGCATCGCAGAGTGCTCAAAAGGCTTAACACACGCTAACAGGTCACTCCCAAGCCAGCAGTATAGGAGTGAGGAAAAGATTTGAGCGTCAGCTCAACCGTTCAAGGAGAGACGTATGTTTAAGGACAATTGGATTCATGAACTGGCACAACTAGAGAAAAACAGCGAACCTTGCGTAATGGTGACTGTATTGGAAGACCGTGGCTCTGTGCCAAGGGATGCAGGCACCAAAATGCTGGTCACCAGAGATAGACTGATCGCCACCATTGGTGGTGGTCATCTCGAGCATGTCGCGACCAAGATGGCGCGTGAAATGCTTATCTCGGGAGAACGCTCGCTGAAAGTTGAACGCTTTAACCTTGGGGCTCGCTTAGGTCAGTGTTGTGGCGGAATGGCAACTCTGAGCTTTGAACCCATTGGCACCGCGCAAAAACATCTAGTCGTATTCGGTGCAGGTCATGTTGCCAAAGCCCTTTTACATATCGTCTCAACTCTTCCATTTCGTGTCACTTGGATTGATGAACGAGAAGAGGTATTCCCAGAGGAATTGCCTCGTGGCATCACAAAGTTAGTCACTGACGATCCGGTCGCTGAGGTAGCAGATATGCCACCGAACAGCTACTACCTAGTGATGACTCACAACCACCAGCTTGATTTCGATCTAGCACGAGCCATTATCGATCGTGATGACAGCCTTTACTTTGGCATGATTGGTTCGCTGACTAAACGTAAAAAGTTTGATATGCGTTTAGCCCAACGTGGATACAGTGAAAAGCAAATCAATACCATGATTTGCCCTATCGGAGTCAGCATGATTTCGGGGAAACACCCCGCAGAAATCGCCGTCTCGGTCGCTGGTGAGCTAATTGCACACTATCAAGGGATTCCACTTGAAGAAAAGCGACCAAACAGCCACATTAAAGATATACCAATGAGCGATTCTGTACTGGAAGAGAAAATCGCCTAACCCAGATTGCGGTTCTAATCGGGTTTAAAAGGAAGTAAACATGACAACGCAACGCAACGCCTATCGTGCAGCTATTTTGCACAGCATCGCTGATCCGAAAGATGTCGGACTGGATAACTCTTACCAATTTTTCGATGACGGTATGATCGTGGTCGAGAATGGTCACATCATAGATATCGGTGCAACCGAAGACGTTCTCATTCGTCAACCTAAAGACTTAAACATTACTGAGTATGAAGATAAGCTTATCACTTCAGGCTTTATCGATACTCATATTCACTACCCACAAACTGGCATGATTGCCTCTTACGGCGAACAGCTACTCGATTGGCTGGAAAACTACACCTTTCCTGAAGAGCGTCGATTTAAAAACCCGGTCTACGCCCATAAAGTGGCAAAACTGTTCTTCGATGAGCTGGCGAGCAACGGAACCACGACTGCATTGGTGTTCGGGACAGTCCACAAAGAGTCTGTCGATGTCTTTTTCGAAGAAGCAGAAAGACGTAACTTACGCATGATTGCGGGTAAGGTACTGATGGACAGAAATGCGCCCGATTATCTGACGGATACTCCAGAATCTGGCTACCAAGCATCCAAAGAACTGATCGAGAAATGGCATAACCGTGGACGACTACTCTATGCCGTTACACCACGCTTTGCACCAACCAGTACCCCTGAGCAATTGGCGACCGTCGGTAAACTGTTAGAAGAGTATCCTGACGTTTATATGCACACTCATCTGTCTGAGAACAAGAAAGAGATTGAGTGGGTAATGGAACTGTTTCCTGAGCGTGATTCTTACCTCGATGTGTATGACCACTATGGATTACTGCATAAGCGCTCAGTGTTCGCTCACGGTATCCACCTGTCAGACTGTGAATGTCAGCGACTGGCCGACACTGAGTCCGCGATAGCGTTTTGTCCAACCTCTAACTTGTTCTTAGGTTCCGGTCTATTCAAACTGCCTAAGTTAGAAGAGCATGGCGTTAGAGTTGGGATGGGAACAGATGTTGGTGCGGGTACCAGCTTCTCGATTCTTCAAACGATGAGCGAAGCCTATAAAATCATGCAGTTGCAACAAGAGAAACTGCACCCGTTGAAATCGTTATTCCTTGCCACACTCAGTGGGGCGCGATCTCTTCACCTTGAAGATAAGATCGGCAACCTCGAAATCGGCAAAGAAGCGGATTTCGTGGTGCTGGATCTCCACGCAACTCAGTTGATGCGTTTTCGCATGAATCAAGCCACTACGCTTGAAGAAAAACTGTTTGTCTTAATGAGTCTCGGCGATGATCGCACCGTCTGTGAAACCTTCATCTATGGTGAGAAAGCCTACGATGCCAAAGGACAAATTGAAGTAAAGAAGAGAGCTAGCTAACCGCTAGCCCTTCAAATCAAAACAAATTCCTTCCTGTGATAGTCACTATTGAGCAATGAAGTGCTACCACACTGGGCCGACTGACCAGACATTCGGCCCTTTTCTCCACCGCTACTGGATACCGTATTTAGCGAGTATTTTATCGAATGTACCGTTGGCCTTTATCTCAGCTAACCCCTTATTAAATGCCTCGATATATTGCCCATTGTTTGGATTCGCCAATCCAGAGGTAACATGCAATGGATTGACAGACAAAGCATTAGCGGTAAATTCAAAATCAGCCACATTCATTCCTGCGCCCGATAGAGTGGACTTGGCAACTAACTCATCCTCTAGTGTCAAATCAATCCGTTTGGCCATCAGCTTTTTAGCATTCGCCACTAAATCATTCGCTTCTGGTTTGTTGAAGTTCGTCGCCCCCAAAAACTCATCTCCATAGCCATAATTGCGGATAATCCCCACTGTTTTACCCGTCAAACTGTCCATGCCATTGTATTCAAATCCATCGCCCTTACGCTTGATGAACTTGAGTGAGTTTTCGAGATAAGGGTCGCTATACTTGAGGAAAGAGGTTCGTTCACTCGTGAACCAAGTCGCGACCAGCACATCCACTTTCCCATCTTTGACCTCATTCAATGCCCGAGTCCAAGGCATGATTTTGAAGTCCACCATATGTCCCTGCGTTTTAAAGGCTTCGGTAATAATTTCTACCGATACCCCCGGGTTCGCCTTATCGGTCTGAACAAATGGTGCCCATGGATCTTGCGCGGCAGTAATGGTCGCCGCTTGTACCGACGCAGACAAAAGTGCACCCACTGTTAGTAATAGAAGATTCCTCATAACATTCCCTCTGATTGGTAGGTTAAGTACGGAACTTAGCCATGTGATTGGCAATACTTTGGCTAAGACTCAATACTTCTTCCGTTCGTTTTGCATTCTTAGTCGCACCAGATGACACTTCGTTAGTCGCTTCAGAAGCTTCAACAATCGCTCTGCTGATCTCCTCAACCGCCATTCTTTGTTCATCGGTCGCCTGTGAAATCTGGCCACTTCGGTCGGAAATAATGGTAATAAGCGTCTGCACCTCACTGACCGAGCTTTGAGACTCGCTGACTCTTGAAGCGGTCGTTTCCAGCAAGGTTGCAATTCGGGTAAGTTCGTCCTCTACTGATTTGGTTGCCGCATCTAACGCAACAATGTTTTTATGGATCTGCTCTGTGGATTGGCTGGTTTTTACCGCTAGATTTCGCACTTCATCCGCAACCACCGCAAACCCTCGCCCTTGCTCCCCTGCCCTAGCAGCCTCAATCGCCGCATTAAGTGCCAACAGGTTAGTCTGCTCGGAAATATCATTGATGACTTTCAATGAAGTCGTGATTTTTTGGCCCTCATCAATCAGGACATGCATTTCCTCATTAACATGGTCCATCTCTTCACGCATATTGATGATGTCTCTTGCGGAGTTTTCAATCGCATCGCTGACATTAGTCGTTAACGAGGTTGCGGTATGAGCCTGCTCTGCGGTTTCAGACGCGGTATCTGCGACCGTTGAAACCGATTGATTTAACTCGGTCGCGGCGGCGGCTACGGTCGTCAACTGGTGCCTTTGTGCCTCCAGTTTTTCGGCGTTGGTATGCGCCGTCGCACCATTGGCCTGCGCTTTCTCACCGAGCGCTTCCGATGAACGATTCACATCTTGTACAATCTGTCGCAGCGACTCAGTAAAACTGTTGATGCCTTCAGTAATGTCAGCAAACTCTCGATACTTAGCAGGCGCGAGTTTGTTTGTTAGGTCTCCATCACCCGACGCTAAGTCTTTTATCACCTCAGTCAACTGAGAGATCGGCCTGATTACCGTCATCGCCAACACAGAGACAATAACGATTGAGATGATGATATCGAGCACGATAAGCTCAATAATGCTGGTATTCAGCGAGCTAGCCAACTTTGCATCCAAAGCGCCAGTATCAAAGTAGACCACCACTTCACCCACTGAATTTTCTTCACCATATTCGACAAATACCAGACTGGCTCTAAGGCTGTTTTCAGCGAGAAACTGGGCTTTATTCACTACGTCGACGATTTGTCGCTGTTCACCATTCCCTTGCTGAGTGAGGAACAACAGATCCTTGCCTTCATTGTCTACCAACTGAATCGCTGCTATCTCTGGCAAATTGAGCTCTGCGGATATGGATACCTTGGCGGATTCCAGATCGAAATCCCATACCGATTTGGGCAAACTGATCTTCATCCGTTGGGTCGTGTTTTCCACGGAATGTTCCAGCTCTTGATGTAAGTTAACTTTGAAACTCTGATATTTGATAAATGCTGACACGAGCAACACAAGGGTCAGAGCGATGATCACCTGAACTAGGAATACGACTTTTAATCTTTTCAAAACTGATCCCTTGTATGAATGAGACAGATAAATAAAAAGTAGTAATTGATTAATCAATAATCAAACAAAGTCATTAATGTGATTAAAATCTCATAAAATAAGATTCTGGCCCCACTCAAAGTCAGAGGCTCCGATTTTGGGTTAGACCCAATGAAGAAAAAAGCCCCGGTAGATAACCGAGGCTTTGGATTGAAGGTTGCAAGTGAGTTACTGAGCCCACCAGCCAAGGCGTGCGATAGCCGTTGAACACCAGTAAAACTCGAGATCACGGTTGTCAGTACCAATCTTAGCCGTCGGCCCTTGCGGACCGTCACTGACATTTCTCAAGGCCTCTTTCAGCGTCGCCAACGTGTAGGTAATGGTTCCAACACCATACTGAATACTGGTATCGACTTTACTTTTGTTCACTTTATCGAAAAAAGGGTCATTGGTGCTATAGAGCACTTTGCCATCACCAACATAGTAGGAATGAGGAGTGTAGGTTGGGTAGCCAGTCGGATTAACGACGGTAAGAACACCAGGCGCAAGCGTATCCAAATCGTTCGGGTGAACACGTTGCATCTTGCCAATCAACAGTCCCCAAAACTTTTTACTCTCTTTGACACTGGGTGTTCTATCTTTGCTTTCGACTGGGAAACAGCGCGTAAAGGCAAAGTCGTGACAAACTCCATTAATAGGCATGTAATTGTTCTCCTTGCTATTATCCAGTCAATGTATAGCTAACAAGACACTTATTCAAATTCAAAATAACTGGTAAAACCAATCTATTTGGATCGCAGGCAAATCCCAAAAGCACCTATATCAGGTGCCTTTTGAGAAGGTTGATGCAGACTACTTCATCGTTAACATGCCTTGAGTAACAATAAAATCGATAATGGTATCAAGCCCTTTTGACTCTTTTAGGTTGGTGAACACAAATGGCTTTGTTGGGCGCATTCGTTGAGTGTCTTGTTCCATTACTTCCAGCGAGGCTCCGACGTAGGGCGCGAGATCTATTTTGTTGATGATCAGCAGATCTGAGCGAGTAATACCCGGACCTCCTTTCCGAGGGATCTTCTCCCCTTCAGCAACATCGATCACGTAAATGGTCAGATCGGCCAGTTCAGGACTGAACGTCGCGCTGAGGTTATCGCCGCCACTTTCAACAAACACCACATCGAGATTTTTATGACGCTTTGCCAACTCTTCAACCGCAGCGAGATTCATCGAAGCATCTTCACGGATAGCTGTGTGAGGGCAACCGCCCGTTTCGACCCCAATAATACGATCCGGTGCTAACGCTTCGGCGCGAGTCAGAATCTTCGCATCTTCCTGAGTGTAGATATCGTTAGTCACGACAGCGATGTTGAGTCGGTCACGTATTGCTTTACATAGCACTTCGAGCAACGCCGTTTTCCCTGATCCTACTGGGCCGCCAATGCCTACTCGTAAGGGTTGTTTGTAACTTTCCATAATCTAATCCTTAATAATCCTTGTCATCCAATCCCGCAGCTATGAGCGGAACAAGCGTGTGTACTGTGTTTCATGCAGGCTACTGGCAATCGAAATAGAGGGGGTATAGCTACCGATCATCCACTCTTCTATCTGACTCGCTAACTCAAGTGCCTGTGGGAAGCTATCACTGATGTTCAATAGCGCCCGTTGACCATCCGTCTGACCTAAAGGCACCAGTTTCACGCCTGCCATCACTAGGTTCTCCGCCCAGCTCCATAAATAACCTTGCTTGAGTGCATGAGACGGTATTTGCCAATGTTTGGCTGCAATACATAAACCGAGTAACTGATTCATTTCAATGTCAGGTTCTGCAAAGCTGGCGTGTTCGATACCGAGTTGTTTAAGCAGTGTGACCAGAGCCAACCCGCGCTGCCGCTCTTCGGCTCTCAACTCTTTGGTCTCGCGACTGGTGTACAGCAGCCGACTGTGTTCAATCAATGCAGTAAGATCATCACGACACAACGCGTCACAGAACTTATCTATCAGAGGCAGTTCCAGCGTAGCAACACTGTTAAACAGCATGTTGCCAAGCCAGTCCTGCATTGACTGTCGATTGGTTACCCAGCCCGCCTCAACCGCCCACTCTAAACCTTGAGAGTAAGTAAATCCGCCAATTGGCAGAGAGGGGCTAATCAGCTGAAATAACCGATATACGCTATGAGAATCGTGTTGTTGCTTCATGGGCAAAGTAGCGGCTTAAACAAGCACTAAAGCGCTGACTGAAACAACGCCGACCGATAGCCAAGGGCTAGATAAAGCACGTCCGAACTGAATGCCGAGCATCATCAAAGCCGCGGCACTTAATGTCATCCCTGCTGCAAATGTTGAGATAGCGCCCTGTGCTTCAACACCATGCGCATAACCGTGAAAGAAGAGCAGACCGACACAAAGTGTCACGATAAAACGCATCATATCCTTGGATGCATAAAACGCCTGCCAGATCGCGCCACTGACGACAAACAGCGACGCGCCAATCGCCAGTTCAACTCCGTTGAAGATTCCGAATAGCTGACCTGCCGCTAATCCAGCCAGCAAAGAGAGCAGAGCACTGCCCATCAACGCCGTTTTGCGTTTGAAGCTGGTATTAAGGCATGCGATTAAGATACCAAAAGCAATCAGCATGATCAGGTGATCAAAACCGGTGACCGGATGGGTTAACCCTGCGGAAAAAGAGCTCGTTTCATGGCCAGGATGAGCAATAGCCGGCAATGAAGCAAAAGTAAGTGACGTCGCAGCAAATGATGAAAACCAAGACTTTTTCATAAAAACTTCCTTGTAGTACTAGCTTATGTGGGTAATTAGTGATGGTGGTGATGGCCACCAGAGCGGCCACCATAAGCGCCGCTTTCAGGCTCGAACGAAGCCTCTTCAAAGGTCACCTTAGCGCCGAGTCCTTCGACCATTTCATCCAAAACATGGTCATGTTGATAACGTACCCAGCCGAATTCGACCTGAAGAGGGACGTGTCGGTTACCCAAATGGTAAGCAACACGAGTCAGAAGGTGCAGGTCATTGCAATAAACGGTAGAGACTTTCTCTGGTGCCGCTTTTATTTCAACGATGATCCCGCACTGACTTTTCAACTGTTCACCACCACGTAGAATGTGCCCTCGGGGCAGAAACAGTCCGGCTTCTCGCCCGTCATCCAGTTCCACTTTAAGTCGGCTCTTTATTCGACTCTCTATCGGTAGGCTAAGAAAAGCATCCGGTCTTATAACGATTTCGCTGCTGATTTCGGTCAGTTCAATCATGGCATGTCCTTATTCGTTGTTAGTGCCAAAGCGCGGTTAAAACAGAAAGTAGCGCTGTGCCATGGGTAACACTTCTGCCGGTTCACAAACCAGCAGCTCTCCATCGGCACGAACCTGATAGGTTTGCGAATCCACTTCGATATTGGGCTGCCAGTCGTTTAGTTTCATGTCTGCCTTGCTGATATCACGACAATGACTGACAACCCCGAGCCGGCTCCCTAATCCCAATTCACTGGCGATTCCAGCCTGTTGCGCCGCTTGGGAAACAAACAGCATTGAGGTGTTCTGAGAGGCTTTACCATAACTGCCAAACATGCTTCGATAATGCACTGGCTGTGGCGTCGGGATGGATGCATTCGGGTCTCCCATTGGGGCCATAGCAATCATGCCACCTTTGATAATCACGCTCGGTTTGACACCGAAGAATGCAGGCTTCCACAACACCAGATCCGCCAATTTGCCTTTTTCTATAGAACCAATTTCGTGAGCCATACCATGCGTAATCGCCGGATTAATGGTGTACTTAGCGATATAGCGTTTGAGTCGAAAATTATCACTGTAGGAGGAATCTTGCGCCAAACTGCCACGTTGCACTTTCATCTTGTGCGCGGTTTGCCAAGTGCGAGTGATCACTTCGCCAACTCGCCCCATTGCCTGTGAGTCAGAAGCGATCATCGAGAAAGCGCCTAAATCATGTAAAATGTCTTCAGCCGCGATGGTTTCACGTCGAATACGGGATTCGGCAAAAGCGACATCTTCAGCAATCGATGGAGATAAGTGGTGACACACCATCAACATGTCCAGATGCTCATCGACCGTATTAACGGTATAAGGTCGAGTCGGGTTAGTCGAAGAGGGTAATACATTCGACTCACCGGCAGCCCTAATGATATCTGGAGCATGTCCACCACCTGCCCCCTCAGTGTGGTAGGTATGAATCACACGGCCACCAATGGCACTGAGCGTCGATTCAACAAAGCCTGATTCGTTAAGCGTATCGGTATGAATTGCAACCTGTACATCCATCTCATCCGCGACCGAAAGGCAGGTATCTATCGACGCTGGTGTCGTACCCCAATCTTCATGCAGCTTCAAGCCAATAGCACCAGCGCTCACCTGCTCTCGTAAAGCTTCTGGCTGGCTAGCATTGCCTTTCCCCAGTAAACCAAAATTCATAGGAAAGTGATCCAACGCCTCTAGCATACGGTGCATATTCCACGGTCCTGGCGTACAGGTCGTTGCGTTCGTGCCAGTGTTGGGCCCCGTACCACCACCTATCATTGTGGTGATACCAGAGGCGAGTGCCTCTTCTATTTGCTGTGGACAGATAAAGTGAATATGGGAATCTACACCACCAGCGGTAAGAATGGAGCCTTCCCCTGCGAGGACTTCTGTTCCCGGTCCGATGACAATAGTAACGTCTGGTTGTACGTCTGGATTACCAGCTTTACCTATAGCCTGAATGCGCCCCTCTTTAATCGCGACATCGGCTTTAACGATTCCCCAGTAATCCAACACAATGGCATTGGTGATCACTAAGTCTGCCGTCTCTGCGCTCGGACGCTGACTTTGCCCCATGCCATCACGAATCACCTTACCGCCACCAAACTTGACTTCGTCGCCATAGACGGTGAAATCCTTTTCTACTTCAAGCCATAAATCAGTGTCCGCCAGACGCACACGGTCACCAACTGTTGGCCCAAACATTTCGGCATACGCCTGTCTGGAAATGCTTGCCATTACCTATCCTTGTCTATTGTTAGAGTGCTAGGCGAGTTTGCCCATGACTTTGCCCTGAAATCCGTACACTTCGCGCTTTCCTGCGTATTCAACCAGTTCTACAGTACGAGACTGCCCAGGCTCAAAACGAGTCGCAGTTCCCGCGGGAATATTGAGCCGATAGCCAAGGCACGGTTCACGTTCAAATTGGAGTGATGGATTGACTTCGTAGAAGTGATAATGGGAGCCTATCTGTATTGGTCGGTCGCCTACATTTTCTACTGAGATTTCGAAGGTCTTACGGCCAGTGTTGAGCTCAATTTCCCCAGAGGCTGTTTCAATTTGTCCCGGTACAAAACCGCGAACACTGCTTGTCGTTGCTGCCATAATACGCCCTACACTATCGGTTCATGAACGGTAACGAGCTTAGTGCCATCAGGAAACGTTGCTTCAACCTGAACATCAGGGATCATTGAGGCAACCCCTTCCATAACATCGTCAGCGCTAAGCAGTGTACGACCATAATCCATTAACTGAGCAACGCTTTTGCCTTCTCGGGCTCCTTCCAGAATCGCGCTGCTGATATAAGCCACAGACTCTGGGTAATTGAGTTTTAGCCCTCGCTCTTTGCGTTGCTGCGCTAGCATGCCAGCGCAGAAGATTAACAGCTTGTCCTTCTCTCTTGGTGTAAGTTCCATAGTTTCCCTTGTACTAATCCAACTGATAGCGAAATTGGGCAAGTATGGAGCGAGATACGCAACCTCTAATGCATCGGGCTAACTAGGTCGCCCAAATTCTTGGTGGCTGAGGTAACTCTGTGGTCCAGTATTGGCGAGCTTGCTGCCAAACCCGCTGAAAACAAGCTAAGATCACTTCACTCCATTGACCCAATGCTCTTACTACAACGAGTTGTTCTATCTGCGTCGCAGCAATCACTAACTTATCTGTGCCAATGTCATCTCTTATGTTATTGAGCAAGCTCTGTACCAATTGGAAAAATTCCTCGTTTTGCTCAGAAATATACAGAGTTCCTGCAATAGGAAAATTTAGTAAGCCATTGTTAAGCATAAGATTATCGCCACCACGAAAATTTAACCCTTCGGTCAATATTTTCTTTCCATCGCAGTAAATCTCTGTTTTTCCAACTAAATGTCCTGATGAGAATCCCTCATTTAGTGCAGGGCGACCAAAACAGTGCATCTCCCAGCCCAAAAACAGGGCGTCCGTCTCTAAGTGAATTTGAGTATCTAGTCGGGCATGAGCGTCAGGAAAGAAGATATTCTCTTGCGGTAACCACTCAAGATATCCTCCTTTTGCCACTTCCAATATTTGTCTCTGGTGAGCGTAGCGCTGGTCAGAACGATAAAACTTGGTGGCACCCGGTGTGGTGACGAGCGAATGAGCGCCCGATTCAACTCGAGCATGAATGTTCAGAGTATCCCCTCCTACCACACCTCCTGGGGGATGGAGCAAGTAGGCGTGGCAGGTTTTGCCTTCGGGATAAAGAGGGCGCTGAATGGCTAATGGGCCCATCTGCTGGCGTTCTTTAATCACGGTTTTATCGCCACGATCAGTAAAGCGTAACTTGAGTTTCGCCTTCCACCCCTGCGAGGTATCGGACGCGATGGTTTGACCTAATGTCTTGGGCTGATTGCCAAATTCAAAGGCGACTGCTGGGTCACAAATCATACCGTGAGATACTCCTTTATCAGTTCATCCTTGAGTTGATCCATCCTTCCCTCTGCAACTCTCCTGCCACGATCTAAAATACAGAACTGATCGCCCACTTTTCGCGCAAACGGCAGCTTTTGCTCGACCAATAGCACCGTCAGCCCCAGTTTCTCATTTAGCATGCGAATGATGTCACCAATCTCCTGCACGATATTGGGCTGAATGCCTTCGGTCGGTTCATCTAGGATCAGTAAGCTAGGGTTGACCACCAAGGCACGGGCAATAGCAAGCTGTTGCTGCTGACCACCGGATAGGTCCCCGCCACGACGATGGCGCATCTCATCCAACACAGGAAAGAGATCAAAGATAAACGCAGGGATTTGTCGGTCTCCTTTGGCGCGGATCGGCAGGCCTACTTGCATATTTTCTTCGACTGTCAGCATTGGGAAGATCTGGCGTCCCTGCGGAACATAACCGATCCCCATTCTTGGGCGCGACTCTGCATCGCGACCCACTATTGATTTGCCGTCGAGCAAAATATCTCCACTTTTCACCTTCACTAGCCCCATGATGCACTGAAGTAACGTGGTTTTGCCGACACCGTTTCTGCCCATCAGCACAGTGCATTTTCCTTTGGGGATCTCCATATCGAGATCCCAAAGCGTGTGGCTCTCACCATAAAATTGATTTAGTCCTGAAATGGTTAACATGCTATTCCCCTAAATACACTTGCTTAACTTGCGGATGTTCCTGAACCTTATCCATGCTTCCCTCTGCTAACACATGACCTTGGTGGAGCACGGTGACATGACTGGCAATGGAGCGAACAAAATCCATATCGTGTTCCACCACCACCACAGAGTGCTTTCCTGCCAACGAATTCAGCAGCTCAGAAGTGCGGTCCATCTCCTGATGAGTCATGCCTGCAACGGGTTCATCGATAAGCAACAATTTAGGGTTTTGCATCAACAGCATGCCAATTTCCAACCACTGTTTCTGACCATGGGATAAATTGCCTGCAAGCATACGGGCATGATCTTGGAGGTGGATTAAAGTCAACACTGCCTCAAGTTTGTCACTCTGCTCGCCCGTTAACCTTGCGGTGTAAGTTCCCCATACGGAACGAACGCCAGACATCGCCAACTCTAGATTTTGCCAAACACTGAGGCATTCAATGACCGTAGGTTTCTGGAACTTTCGACCGACCCCCGCATTGGCAATCTGAGCCTCATTCATTTTGAGTAAGTTGAGATTAGAACCGAGCCAGACGGAACCACTATCCGGCTTCGTTTTGCCTGTAATGATGTCCATCATGGTGGTCTTACCCGCCCCATTTGGTCCAATAATGCAGCGTAGCTCTCCTTCGCGAATATAGAGGTTGAGATCATTAATCGCTTTAAAGCCATCAAAGCTCTTATTCACCCCTTCGACATAGAGCAGTATGTTGTGACGGCTATCAATCAACGGATGTTGCTCTGCTTTGAGAAATGAAAACACCTCATCTCGTCGAGTGATTTCCGCTACCGACTGTTTGAGTTGCATCGCACGGTTGAGTCCTGTCATACCAATGCCTCCTTCTCTTGCTGCTCCTTATGTGTGCTATCTCTATTCGCTTTCACTTTGTTCAACTTTTGGAATTTGTCACTGACAAAACCCATGATGCCCTTAGGAAAATACATGGTTGAAAGCACGAACAGCCCACCTAAAGCAAACAACCACACTTCCGGAAACTCGACTGTAAACCAGCTTTTTGCGTAGTTGATCACCAGTGCGCCAACGATGGCACCAAATAAGGTGGCCCGCCCACCCAGCGCGACCCAAACAACGATTTCAATAGAATTTAGCGGTGCAAACTCACCAGGGTTGATGATGCCAACCTGTGGTACGTACAATGCCCCAGCAACCCCCGCGATAACCGCTGAAAGTACAAAGATCCACAACTTAATACCATCAACGTCATAGCCCATAAATCGGGTACGAGACTCAGTGTCTCGAATCGCCATAGAGACGCGCCCTAAACGACTCGACACCACACTGCGACACAATAAGTAGCTGAGGATTAATGCAATCCCCGTCGCCACAAATAGCGAAATACGCGTGCTGTCCTGCTGCAAACTAAAACCGAGAATATCTTTAAAGTCGGTCAGACCGTTATTGCCACCAAACCCCATCTCATTGCGGAAAAATGCCAGCATCAGCGCATAGGTCAGAGCCTGAGTGATAATTGACAAATAGACCCCAGAAACCCTTGAGCAAAATGCGAGATAACCAAAAACATACGCTAGAGCACCAGGCACCAAAACGACCATCAGTGCCGCAAACCAGAATTGATCAAATCCCAGCCAGAACCAAGGTAACTCCTGCCAATTAAGAAACACCATAAAATCGGGCAGTACTGGGTTGCCATACACCCCTCGGTCACCGATCTGGCGCATAAGGTACATACCCATCGCATAACCGCCCAAAGCAAAAAATGCCCCGTGACCCAAACTCAGAATACCCAGATAGCCCCACACCAGATCGACCGCTAGGGCGAGCATGGCGTAACTAAGATACTTACCAAGCAACGAAATAGTAAAAGTCTCGACATGAAGCGGATGTCCAGCGGGAAGCAGTGTGTTTGCCAATGGAATAACGATTATCGCCGCTAACACAGCCAGCAAGGTGAGTTGTCCCCCTTTATCACCAGCCATGGCAGAAAGGACAAATGATCGAGGTCGAATTGTGTTTACTGATTGGTGCATAACCTCTCCTTAACTTTCTGCAGCGCGACCACGTTGAGGGAATAAGCCTCGCGGACGCTTTTGGATAAACAGAATAATAAAAACCAACATAAGGATTTTCGCCAGCACAGCCCCTGCCCAAGGTTCGAGAATCTTGTTGAACAGACCCAGCCCTAACCCAGCGACCAAGGTGCCCCATAGGTTACCAACACCACCAAACACCACCACCATAAAGGAGTCGATGATATAAGCCTGCCCCATGTTTGGACCCACATTGGTTAGCTGAGAAAGGGCGACGCCAGCCACTCCGGCAACACCCGAGCCTAATCCGAAGGTCAAGGCATCCACTCGCTCAGAGCGAATACCCATCGCCCTTGCCATAGCTCGGTTTTGCGACACCGCACGAACCTGAAGACCTAATGGCGTTTTTTTCAGCGTCATCACTAGACCGATAAATACCAATGCACAGAAGAGAATGATGTAAAGACGGTTATAGGTCAGTGACAACATGGGATTAATTTCCAGTGCCCCTGCCATCCAGTCAGGTGTGCTGACTGAGCGGTTAAGAGGAGAGAAAATAGATCGTACCGCTTGTTGTAGGATTAGACTGACGCCGAAGGTTGCGAGTAGAGTTTCCAGTGGACGACCATAAAGGTGGCGAATCACACTCCGCTCAATCACGACGCCCACTAATCCAGAGACGATAAACGCCATAGGAATGGATACCAGCAGAGCAACACCAATATGATTTGGCAGCAGTTGCTGCATCACGTAAGTGGTGTAGGCTCCGAGCATAATCAGCTCACCGTGGGCCATATTGATCACGCCCATCACGCCAAAAGTTATCGCTAATCCTATTCCCGCCAACACGAGCACCGACCCCAAGCTCAAACCGAAGAATAGGGTCTCGACCCCCGAATAGAATCGCTGGCTCTGTTGGTAATGCTGCAAACTGCGCTGTGCCGCGGTGAGGATACGCTCATCCTGTTCAGTGGCTAGGACTTGGTTCAAAGTAGACAACACCACTGGCTGGTTATAATCAGCCAAAGACTCTATCGCTGACAGTTGTTGCGCATTGCTGCCATCGAGTGCCGCATCAACGGCGATCGCCAATTCAAGCAGGGCTTTGATATCACTATCCTGTTCTGAAGAGATCAACTGTTTAAGCTGCATTGTGACATTTTGATCGGAGTGGCCAATCAGTGCCTGAACCGACGCTTTGCGCATCTCGACATTGGCGCTATGCAATCCAAGAGTCGCTATTTGAGAACGAAGAACAGAACGCAGTTTGTTGTCTACCTTCACTTTTTTAAACTGGCGAATGTTTTCAATCTTGACAAGGTTGTCACTCCAGACGTGCTTTGCCTGCCCGCCGACTTGTAGAGCTTCAATGATAAACAACGAAGCGTTCAATGGGTTATTTGTCTCTTTTAGATAGAACAGATCCCCTTCCAGCCAAGCGACCAAAATGGGTTTTGAGATCTCTGAAGAGTAGGAAGTAACAAGCCAACTCACGGCCTGCTGCTTGTTAGCACTGTTTTTTCCTAGCAAAACTTGGCTAAACGCATCCTGATTTAACGGCTCTGATTCACTGTCAGCAGCCATGGAGAAAGGGCTAAATCCAATCAGTGAAATGACGAGCACAGCGTAGAGCCGTAATACGGTCAACATAATGTGCATCCTTGATGTTATTAACTATCAGCAGAAGAAAAAAGCGCCTTAGGACCTGCCCTTCGGCGCTAAAATTGAGGGATTTAGTTTGTGCCCGAACACTTGTTCGTTTCTACGTTAAAAGCACCACAAGAGAATGGCTTTGACCAACTTGAAAATAGCTTTGCAGACTCAGGTAAATATTCTGACCAAGCATCACCAGCCACCAGACCCGTGGTTTCCCAAACGACATCAAATTGACCATCGTCCTGAATCTCGCCAATCAGTACCGGTTTCGTAATATGGTGGTTGGGCAGCATAGTAGAGTAGCCGCCTGACAGGTTAGGGACAGACACACCAATCAAGGCATCCTGCACGGCTTCAGCATCAGTTGTACCCGCGTTAGTCACTGCCTGAGCCCACATATTGAAACCAATGTAGTGCGCTTCCATTGGGTCATTGGTTACTCGTTTTTCACTGGCAATAAACTTCTGCCAAGTCTTCACGAACTCGTCATTGCTCTCGGTATCCACGCTCATGAAATAGTTCCAAGCCGCAAGGTGACCAACCAATGGTGAGGTATCCATTCCAGATAGCTCTTCTTCACCGACCGAAAATGCCACCACAGGAATGTCTTCTGATGAGATGCCCTGTGCACCTAACTCTTTATAGAATGGAACGTTGGCGTCGCCATTGATGGTTGAAACCACCGCGGTTTTCTTGCCTTCTGCTCCAAATTTCTTGATGTCTGACACGATAGATTGCCAATCTGAATGTCCAAACGGCGTGTAATTGATCATGATGTCTTTTTCGCTGACACCTTTGCTTTTAAGGTAAGACTCAAGAATCTTGTTGGTTGTGCGAGGATAGACATAGTCCGTTCCCGCGAGAACCCAACGCTCGACCTGTAACTCTTTCATTAAGTAGTCGACCGCAGGAATCGCTTGCTGGTTTGGCGCAGCGCCGGTGTAAAACACGTTTTTAGACGACTCTTCGCCTTCGTACTGTACTGGATAGAACAGGATACTATTGAGTTCTTCAAATACTGGCAGCATGGATTTACGTGATACTGATGTCCAGCCACCAAAAACAACGTCTACTTTCTCTTTTTCAATCAATTCCCGTGCTTTTTCAGCAAACAATGGCCAGTTTGACGCCGGATCGACGACAACCGCTTCGAGCTTCTTGCCCAGCAGACCACCTTTTTTATTTTGCTCCTCAACCAGCATCAAGACCGTATCTTTCAATGTGGTTTCACTGATCGCCATAGTGCCGGATAGTGAATGCAACACACCAACTTTGATCGTATCGGCAGCATTAACCAACCCGGAAGTCAGCGCGAGTGAAGTGCCCAATGCCGCAAGCTTTAGTTTGAACGTCATGTTCATGGATATCTCCTTATATGAATGGTTATTCAACCTATCGGTTTCTTCATTGACAAATCCAAGAAAGATGCCAGATCAAAAAACCAATAATAAAATTTTTATTCATTTGATTTATAAGGAGTAATTTGAAGCATGCGTATTTTTGGTGCATTGAAACACTCAAATACTCGCTGCATAGTAGTGCAACTGAAAAATGTATTTCACCATTTTGGAGATATGACTCGAGTTTTATTGGGCGGGTTTGGCTGCAATATATTTATTTAGCACTCGCTGCATTAAATCCATTCTCACAGGTTTAGGAACAACATCGTTGAAACCCTGTTCAATGTAGTGCAACGCATCTTTATCTGAGTTGTTGGCGGTTAAGGCGACGATCGCCGTTCCTGGCGCTAAGTTTTCCCTGCGGATGGTTTTCAGAGCCTCTATGCCATCCATCACCGGCATTTGGATGTCCATAAAAACAATATCAAAATGGTGCTGCTTCAGAATATCTAAACACTCTTGTCCATTGCTTGCGGTCGTCGTCTCGACCTGTAGGGTATTCAGCATCTTTTGTGCAACGATCTGATTGACTCTCATGTCCTCCACTATCAGAGCAGAGAGCCCTGCACTATTCGGCGCAACATCTATGTTCGCGCTCTTTTCCTGTCCTGTATTTCTGCTACAAACGGCGTTAATTAAACTAAAAATATCGTAGGGTTTGGTCAGCTTTGTGACCCAATCCGAATCAGGGACAGCGACATGAAGATCGCCAATCACTATGCACGGTTTCCCCTCTGCAATCGCATCGTTGTCAATGAATCCCTGAGCGCCACTGAGGTAGTAAACGGTCAGCTCTCCGTCGTCGTCAAACAGTCCAAGTTGGTTCAGCTCTGACGAAATTAACCTTTGTACATGGATATCTTGCGCGACAACACGTATACGCTGATTGCGAATCTGTGGACAGAGAATCGTCTTTTCTCCTTCTACTACAACGGGGATCGATACGTTGAACTGTGTCCCTTGCCCAAGCTCACTTTGCACCTCTAATGTACCCTTCATCATGTTGATAAGTGACTGACATATGGATAACCCCAATCCCGTACCACCGTACTTCCTCGTGATTGAGTCATCTGCCTGAACAAACTCCTCAAACACCTTATTAAGTTGCTGTTCCGACATTCCAATACCAGTATCAATCACCGATAACTTTAGATAGCTTTGTTGGTCTAGGGTCTCAACCGATAACGATACATCTACATATCCGCTATCAGTAAACTTGAGGGCGTTATAGCTAAGATTATTGATGATTTGCAGTAACTTCGTTTTGTCACCAACAATCTTGTAATCCTTCTCCATCGGTGAGCAAAACATAATCTCAACATCAGGTTTGTTGGTTTCAACAAAAATGGTCTTGGATAATTTGATGAGTTCACTACAGTAGAAAACGTCTCGGTCAAGCTTCATCTTGCCCTGCTCGATCTTACTCAAATCCAGCACGCTATTGATGAGCTTTAGTAAGTGTTTCCCAGAGTCATTAATCATTGCCACAAAACTGCGCGTCTGCTCGTCTGTATTGAGGTAATATTCTTTATGGCTCAACCCGATAACCGCATTGAGTGGTGTTCGCATCTCGTGGGACATATTGGCAAGAAATCGCGCTTTAGCCGTCGCGCTTTGCTCGGCAAGCTTCTTAGCCTCTTCCATTTTATCCGTGCGCTCTTTTAAGTCTCGACTCAATTTAATTTGGTTGAGATACATCCATGAAATCACACCAACCATCATTGCCAAACATGCAGAAATGACTGCTAGATAAGTGTATTGCTGGCTGTAAAACTGCTGTTTCTGTTGTACAAACATCATCTGATTTTTTTGCACTTCAGAGACGAACGATGACATATAAACATTGAGTTGCGAGTAGAGGCTATTTAACTGAGTCAACACGGTTTTCAGCTTCAACTCACTCTCATCCAAAGTCATCTGGTCTAGATTGTTACCTAGCGCATCTAACCTGGCACGAATCGATGTTAACTTCTTTACGTCACCAAACTGTTGGTGAATCTGAACGGTTCTCTCCGCATGCAAATCTTGTAATATACTGGAGCGATAGACGCGTGCCTTCATCTTCATTCTCGCCAAAGATCGTTCCGAACGGTCACTTGAAAACTCAATAATTTCCAGCTTGAGCATCAATAACTTACCTTTGGCGGAGATGTTATTGTTGACGATTGTCACGTATGGCTGTGGCGGAATTCGCTGAAACTCCTTCATTGAATGGAAAAAGTAAACCACCATCACGATCAGTACCGCACATAGCACTGATGTAACAATGACAAATAAGCGCCCCTGCGTGAGGAGTGGTTTATCCATATCGTTACTCAATGACCAGTTCCTTCACCTGCCAAACCGACAAACTATAGTAGTAGTCGTTTCTCAGTTCAGGATTCTCTGAAAATGGATACACAATGAAGAATGGGCCTTTGTCGTCGATTGTCATCCTCTTTCCGGCTTCGTGAGTGGCAAGCAACAAACCGTACTTTTCGACATCGGCGATCGGCATCGTCACCACGTAATCGTCCCAAGCAACTACCTTCAACGTTTCTCCCTCAGCACCGACATAGTCAAGCACGGAAACAAGCTTAGGACCGGTATACTCGACGATTTGTTCGACAACATGGTTGTTGGTCATGATAGATCCTTGCTCTAGCGCGAGGAGCATTTCTTCATCAAACACGACACCCTGATTAGAGTTAGATTGGGTGATATTGCCCGAAACCCAAAGAACGGGCTCTGATTTAGGGGCAGGAAGCGCATAAGCGAGATTAATGAGGCTAAGAGCTAAACTCAGTAAAGTGGTGTATCTGACACCACGGAAAAGTGCTGCTGACATCAATTCATTTCCTCCAGACCTAACTTTTTATAACCACGAGCAAAACTTCAATTAATTTCAGTATAGACAAGGATTTCTGCCATTAATGAAACTAACTTCGACATTGCTGATACAAATATATAACGTTATGAAACCGATAACTTATTGTTAGGAGTGCAGGCATTGCGGCGAATTTGAGTCACCATTTATTGGGAAATGACTAAGGCGGACGAAGGTGAACAAGGCGATTCTCAAACTGGAACCGCCATAACTACAGAGTCTATTTTCTCAGCGATCACTTGAGTATCAGGAGCGTATAGTCCAAGGTGGATGCACCTTACGCTCCTGAACGCTTATCAACCAAGGTTAGAATTTAAACTTCGCGACAAGCTCTGTCAGCGATTCGACATTACGCTTTAAATCGGCACAATGTACGGAAGTCTGTGTGACCATGTCAGTATTGCTGCGTGCCACATCGGCGATACTGGATATGTGCGGTGCGATCTCATTGACCACTTGGGATTGCTCTCCTGTTGCGGTCGCAGTTTGCGCACTCAACTGATGGATCTCATTAATTATTTCGTTGATTGATGCTAAATGCCGTTCAGACTCTTTGGCTAACTCCAGACATTTTTGCCCTGAGTTGTAACTTTGGCTGACTTCGTTTACGGCACTGTGGCTCAAGCCTTGAAGGTTCTCGATAATGGTGCGTATTTCGCTGGCAGATTGATGGGTACGAGAGGCGAGCGTTCGAACCTCATCCGCTACAACTGCAAATCCACGTCCTTGGTCACCCGCGCGGGCAGCTTCAATTGCAGCGTTCAACGCCAGCAAATTGGTTTGTTCAGAAACCCCACTAATGACATCCAGCACCGTATCAATGGCATCGATGTCTCTAGACAGTTTTTCAATACTGCGATTACTCTGCTCTAGCTGACGGCTCATGGCTTCTGTATAAACATACGTATCACTCACCGAAGTCAGACCATTTTTCACTTCCAATGCCGTTTTCTGAACGTTGTCGGAGGTATGATTTGCGTTGCCTGCAATTTCTTCTGAACTGGCACTCATCTCATGTATAGCCGTCGCAACCTGATCAATATTATGTTCTTGACCATGAATCTGTTGCTTCATTTCGTTGGCTTGCTGGTCAATATGCTCAATAGTCGCGACCAGATCTTTTCTTGAGCGCTCTATCTCTTGCAACACACTTCCCATGTAGGCAACAAACTGATTGTAACCTTTGGCTATCTTGCCCACTTCATCGCGGCGACTCTCGTCCAGTCTTTGGGTGAGATCACCACCTCCACCACCAATCTCGAGCAGCACCTCGGCAGTCGTCGTCAGTGGTTTTAAAAGAATATGAGTCATGTAAGCACTGACAATGGTGAACAGTACTGCCACCGAAACCCCTATCCAGGTCATGGTTTGAATAAACTGGTTAATTTCTATCAATACTTCACTGGTCGGCTGCAACGAAACTAAGACCCAATCAAGTTGCTGTAACGGCATCAAACCCACGATCATCGAACGCCCATCAACTTCAAGCGAATGAATACCAGAACCTGTCATATGTAATTGAGAAAATTGGCTTTTGATACTCGCTAAGCCCAGTTGTTCCAGCGATTTGCCGACCAGTTCCGTATTTGAATGGATTTTCACTGTTCCGTTGGAATCGGCCAAAAACAGTTTCCCAGAATCACCCAGTGAGTAGTTCGCCACTGTTTGACCCAAGGTTTCGAGTGACAAACCGATTCCTGCCACCCCAATTCTCTGACCATTGTGAATCACTATGTGATTTACAAATACAGTCGCGATACCCGTCGCCTCATCAACATCAACGGATAACTCCACTCGCTTATCACTGTTAAGAAAGCCATAAAACCATTGATCATCCGGAGATGATGGTGACATCGTCTTCAATAACCCCGAAGCCACATAATAACTGTCGTTTACCGTTGTAACGTAGAAAGCCGTCAATGCATTGAACTGGCGCTTAATTCGCGCCAGTTGATCCGTTATCCCACTGTCATTTTCACCGGAAAACGCCACAAACTGAGTCAGTTCAGCCATCACCTGAGAGACCACGAGAGGCCTTTCCAACTCATATTTTATTTGGTTACTAACCTCGCCCAGTGCCGCGGGTATTTGTTGAGAGTAGGTTTTATCAAGAATGATTTTCTGCCCTTGATTAAGGGTAATACCAATCAAAACCACAATCACCATGATCACGGCCATTACCGTAGCAAGAATGGTTTTATGCCGAATGCTTAGTGTTGTCATCATCACGTCAAACTCCTTTTAGCGATGTAATTGACCACCATAGACAGTGGTGGCTTTGCCCTTTTAGATGGGCGCTTTGTCTTAGCTGCGATGGATATCCAGCCATAATTGCAGCCTTCGACTTCTACCAACGACATATAAAAAACCCCGGAACAGGGGCCGGGGGATCTCAAGTGAGATAAAGAGCGGGAAATACCACGTTTGCATGAATCACGCCTACCGGATTAGCCGTCCGGTAAGCGGGATGGGGAGTGCGATTAATTAATGATCGCACCTTGTTCTACCCATGTACCGATCAAGGTTCGTTCGTCGTCGGTCATTTGTGTTAGGTTGCCAAGCGGCATCACTTTTGTGGCGACAGATTGGGCAACAATACGGGGTACATTTGCTTTGATCTCTTCAGGCGTATCCAAGATCACCCCCGCCGGAGCCGCAGCAAATGCAGCATGTGTTGGGGTTGCAGAATGACAAACCGAACAACGTTGCTGAATCACTTGATTAATCGCTTCAAAGCTGACTTCCGAGCCATGTGATGACGTCTCTACCGTTTCTCCGCTTACTTGCTGAGTGGCGGATTCAACGGTAACGGGAGCCTTAGCCACTGGCGCGACTTGCTTGTTGGCGTATGGCGATGTGACAAATGCTAGGGTAATCATACCCAAGGCTGCCACTGGTACCGTCCACGCGAACTTCTGACTACCATGACGGGTGTTAAAGTAGTGACGAACTAAGATACTAAAGATCGCCAGACCCGCCAGAATTGCCCAGTTATACTCCGAACCGTAAGTGCTCGGGAAGTGATTACTGATCATGATAAACAGCACTGGCAGAGTCAGATAGTTGTTGTGACGAGAGCGGAGCAAACCTTTCGCGGGCAATGCTGGATCGGGTTCGCGGTTCTCTTCAATCGCACTGACAAGATTACGCTGAGCAGGCATAATCACGCGGAACACGTTACCGACCATGATGGTACCAATAATCGCACCGACGTGAATATACGCGCCACGACCACTGAACACCTGAGCCAAACCGTAGGTCGCACCCACCAGCAGTACAAATAGCACAGCACCAAGTAACATTGGGGTTTTACCTAATGGAGAGTCACAGAGAAAATCATAGACAAACCAGCCAGTAACCAATGCCCCTACACCTATCGCTATCGCAGTCGTTGGCGCCATACCTGATCCAGGTGCGATCAGATAGATTTCTGCGTTAAGGTAGTAAACCACACCCAACAACAGCACACCGGTAATCCATGTGAAATAAGCTTCCCATTTAAACCAATGCAAATGCTCTGGCATTTCAGGTGGTGCTAATTTGTATTTTTCCAAGTGGTAAATACCACCACCATGAATCGCCCATAAGTCCCCTGATAGGCCTGTTTTCGGATTAACGCGATTTAAGTTGTTCTCTAACCAAACAAAGTAGAACGAAGCGCCAATCCATGCGATGCCAACTATCATGTGAACCCAGCGAATAGCCAGATTCAACCACTCCGTGATATGTGGATCCATAATAAACTCCTTTACAACGCGCTTTCCATGCGTTGCGTAATTTCCTTATTGTTGACGCTTGGGAGATCTTCAAGATGAAGTGACACTAAATCCGTATCAAAAAAAACTTCATCACAGTTATGCCCTTCTCCACCACGATCAACGATTAAAAACTGATCCTGATCTCTCAGTGCCAGCACAGGGTGATGCCAAACGCCTTTGTGGTAATTGACGCCTTGACGTCCATTACTCAAGAATGCTCGGCACTCTTGAAGGCTCGGGTCATCACCTTGTGGTGCGACGACAATGAGATAGGGTTGACCAAGCAAGGGAACAAAAGCCTGAGATCCCAGAGGGTGACGCTCCAACATTTGTATCGTTAACGGGTAGCTAAGCGGTGTCGCTTGGAAGATGCTGATGATCGCTTCACCACCTTGTTGCTGCACATCTGCCGTTGCTAGTTTGTGGTAACGACGTGTCGAACCATTATTGATCATGAAGTAATCACTATTATCCACTTCGATGACATCTCCAAACTGGGCAAAAGCTTGTTTAGTCAAGGGCTCGATGGTTAAACGGCGAGTTCCATTGCTCATAGTCACTTCCTCGCTTATTTCGCTTTGGTGCCAAACAAACGTAAACGGCTAATACCACCATCAGGGAAGATATTCAGACGCACATGCGTGACCGCACCTAGATCATTTACTTCCGATGCAAACTCATGAATATCGTGCGCTTTCAATTTTTGCGCTGGCAAGAGTTCGCGCCAGAATAGACTTTGCGTCGCCACTTGATCATCGGTACCGCCTTTCACGTATGCCGCCTGAATCGAACAGCTATCAGGGAAGTTACCTTTGAAGTGCGCCGTATCGACCACGACGCGATCAATATTGCCTGCATGGCCTAACGCAACAATAACCCAGTCATTACCCGGTGTACGACGACGAGCAGTTTCCCAGCCATCACCCATATTCTCACCACGACCTGGACCAAGAATGTTGGATTTGGTGCCATAGTGCTCATCACTACATGCCAACGCACGACCGCCGTTTTCTACCGCTGCAAGGTCAACTTGCTGCTGCGGGTCGATACGATCCCAGTCGACACTAGGACGACCGTAAACACGCAAACGAGCCACACCACCATCTGGGTAGATATTCAAACGTAAGTGAGTAAACACGTCGTCGCTATCGATTTTTTCTAAGTGGTGATGGTTACCTTGCAAACTCATTGACGGTAGGATCTCCTGCCACTCAGTCGCGTCTGTCGGATCACCGTCTGGCGAGTAACAAGCATCAATAGATGCCGAGGGTGGGAAGTTACCAGTAAAGAATGAAGTGTCGATATCAACACCCGCGATCGTACCCGCAAGGCCCAAGCGAATCACACAGTAGTCGTAGCCTTCACCGCGTTTACGGCGGCTTTCCCAACCATCCATCCACTTACCGTTATCATCATAAACGCCTTCCTTCCACTCCGGTGCTTCGCGGCGCAGTAGTCGGCTCTTGTCTGCAAAGAAATCGTCAGTGGCGTAAATTGCTTGTGCGCCAAGTTTGTCATCAGCGAGGTTAATGTATTGTTCAAAATCTAAGGACATTTCCTTTATCCTTCCAATTATTCAAAAATAGGTTAAATGAGTATGGCTCTTGGTAAAGAGCGGTAAAGCGTGATAGTCGCCAGCTCTGTGACTTACATATCTCGCAGACGAAACAGGGCAATCTTATTGATCTCCTGAATCGCAGTAGCAAACTCAGTTTCACTATCATTGCCTAATCGCTTCTCGAACGACTCAAGAATTTGGTAACGATTGGCCCCTTTCACTGCCATGATGAAGGGAAAGTTGAAACGACTTTTGTAACTGTTGTTGTACGTGGTGAATTTTTCAAACTCTTCAGCTGAGCACTGATCAATACCCGCACCCGCTTGTTCTGCGGTGGACGCCGCAGTGAGTTCTCCGTTGATTGCTGCTCGCCCAGCTAAATCTGGGTGAGCATTAATAAGATCGAGTTGCTGCTGCTTATCGGCTTCAAGCAAGGTATTCGCCATTCTTAGGTGTAGATTGGCGATCTGATCGTCTTTGTCACTTAAGCCTTGGTCGTACACAGATTCCGCAACCCATGGACTGTGTTCATACACATCACCAAAGTGAGTGACAAATTCCGTACGTTCCATCGTTGATGGTTTGCAAAAACGAAATTCCGCCATTTTTTATTTCTCCTTGAGTGGTGTGTATGGGTGGTGCTCATGCCAATGGCGAGCAATATCAACACGGCGACATAACCAAACATCGTCATGCTGTTTTACGTATTCGAGAAAGCGTTTCAGGGAAGCTATTCGCCCTGGACGGCCAATCAAACGACAGTGTAAACCTACCGACATCATCTTCGGTGCGGTCTCACCCTCGGCGTACAATGTGTCAAAGGTATCTTTCAGATACTGGTAAAACTGCTCACCAGAGTTAAAACCTTGCACCGTTGCAAATCGCATATCATTCGCATCGAGTGTGTAAGGGATCACCAGTTGCGGTGTTCCCGTTTCTGTATGCCAGTAAGGTAAATCATCATCATACGCATCTGAGTCGTAGAGAAAGCCCCCTTCTTCCGCCACAATGCGGCGCGTATTCGGGCCCGTTCGACCGGTATACCAACCGAGTGGACGTTCTCCAGTCAACTGCTTGATGATCTCAATCGCCTTCATCATATGGTCACGCTCTTGAGACTCATCCATATATTGATAGTCAATCCAGCGATAGCCATGGCTACAGATCTCGTGCCCTGCTTGCACCATAGCTTTAGCCACATCAGGATGTCGCTCGATAGCCATGGCAACCGCAAACACTGTTAACGGAATCTCATACTCATCGAACAGTTTTAGCACACGCCAAACACCAGCTCGACTACCGTATTCATAGATAGACTCCATGCTGATATGACGTTCACCTTTAATCGGTTGGGCAGCGGGGATCTCCGACAAAAATGCTTCGGATTCATCATCTCCGTGAAGCAGACAGCGTTCACCACCTTCTTCATAATTCAAGACAAATGACACAGCGACACGGGCGCCGCCTGGCCATTTAGGGTCAGGTGGATTCGCACCATAGCCAATCAGGTCTCGCGAATATTCCTTATCCATTCAGGCTCTCCTTAAATACAAGATGCTCTCAATTGGCACCTTCTCAATCTCACACATTCATTGTATACAATAAATTATCTCAATGTAAAGATTTTGTTGTTAAAGTTAAATTAAAGAAACAAATTCAATTTATTCATAAACTTACGATTATAACTCCAACCACCAACCAACGATTACACCTCACAAAATTGATTTTCTTTCACTTTCATTAGTAACAAATTTATAACAACACGCTTTACTAACCGAATATTTTGTGTACATATATAGTTATCAAAAGTCGAATTGAATATCTCTTTGTATACAATTTGACGTTCACCAAAGCTAAGGAGAGCGCTAGGCGCAATTAACAATTATGGGCAAATTAACCACTCACGTATTGGATACAATGCACGGTGTTCCAGGTGCCGAGATTCAAGTTGAGCTGTTTCGTGTGGAAGGAGATTCCCTCACCAAGATTAAAACAGTCACAACGAATTTTGATGGGCGAACCGATGAACCCGTACTTGAAGGTGACACTTTCACGACAGGAAAGTATCAGTTGGTGTTTCATGTCGCTGACTACTACCGCAAGCGAGATGTCGATTTAGGGGATATTCCCTTCCTAGATGACGTGGTGATTCGTTTTGGTCTTGGTGAAGAAGGCGCTCACTACCATGTACCACTGCTGGTTTCACCATATAGCTTCTCTACCTATAGAGGCAGCTAATACCAAGCAATCTAACAACGTCAAATACATTAATACATCAGGAGAATTGGAGTCTGCAGATAAACCTTTCGGTAACAAAACATCCTAATGCAGAGTGCGGTATTCAATTTCAGAAAAACCAAAACAAAAGGACTTGCTGACATGAATGAAAGCAAAGCAGAAGTGCTTAACAGCGAAAGCCAATCCGGTGGCTTACTAGAGCGCTTTTTTAAACTGAAAGAACATGGAACCAGCGTGAAAAACGAGATGATCGGGGGGATCACCACGTTTGCGACCATGGCGTACATCATTTTCGTCAACCCACAAATTATGGCAGCGTCAGGAATGGATTCTGGTGCGGTATTCGTCGCAACTTGTATCGGTGCGGCGATTGGCTGTCTACTTATGGGGCTCTTTGCGAACTGGCCGGTTGGTCTAGCACCTGGTATGGGCCTCAATGCTTTCTTCTCGTTCACCGTAGTCAGTGAAATGGGTTACAGCTGGGAAGTTGCACTCGGCGCTGTATTTTTGTCCGGTATTCTATTCGTCGGTATGAGTTTCTACAAAATCCGACAATGGATTATCGAAAGTATTCCTGAGAGTTTACGTTTCTCTATGACTGCGGGTGTTGGCCTATTTCTTGGTCTGATTGGTCTTAAAACCGCAGGCATCGTCGTCGAAAACCCAGCCACTTTGGTTTC
Organism: Vibrio sp. TRT 1302; assembly: GCF_050113875.1. NCBI lineage: Bacteria > Pseudomonadati > Pseudomonadota > Gammaproteobacteria > Vibrionales > Vibrionaceae > Vibrio > Vibrio sp. TRT 1302. The sequence continues at coordinate 34,089 of NZ_JBNJOF010000016.1, forward strand.
GTTGGGGGACTTTACAAAACCCGACGCCATGCTCGCTGCGATCGCTTTCCTAATCATCGCTGTATTGAGTGAGCGCAAGGTGTTTGGTGCCGTATTGATCGGTATTCTCAGTGTCACCGTTATCGGCATGATGTTGGGGCTAGTCCATTACAATGGCTTCTTTGCCGCGCCACCAAGTATCGCTCCTACTTTTATGGCAATGGACATTGCTGGTGCGTTCAACATCTCTATGGTCAGCGTTATTCTGGCATTCTTGTTCGTGAATATGTTTGATACGGCTGGCACGCTAATGGGCGTTGCTGAACGTGCCAACTTAGTCAACAAAGAGACAGGTCGAATTGAAGGGCTTAGCAAGGCGTTAAAAGCAGATTCTATCTCAAGTGTTGCTGGAGCATGTGTGGGTTGTCCACCAGTAACCAGTTACGTAGAAAGTGCTGCGGGCGTTGCCGCTGGTGCTCGTACAGGTTTGTCTGCGATTGTGGTTGCGGTTCTTTTCCTAGCAGCGATTTTCCTCTCTCCTCTCGCCGGCATGATCCCAGCGTACGCAACCGCCGGTGCTCTGATTTATGTTGCTTTCGTTATGATGAGCAGTATGCAGCACGTCGATTGGAAGGATTTCACCAACGGAGCACCAGCCGCCATCACAGCGCTAATGATGCCTCTAACCTTCTCAATTGCTAACGGTATCGCACTTGGTTTTATTACCTATACCGTGCTCAAAGTCGCAACCGGTAAGACAAAAGATGTTTCCATCTCAATGTACTTCCTGACGGTGATATTCGTTGCCAAGCTCATCTACATCTAAGCCTGATTAGCCGCAATTATTTCAATCAAACACACCACTGGCCTGATACAAGATTCAGGCTAGTGGTCAACATACACATTTCGTGACCCTACGCAGTTTGTAGAAGTCTGTTGTCCAGTCAAAGAGAGCCGGCTTTGTGCGGTGTTCTCTGAGGTAAAACCAATGAAACTTCTGTACTCGCTTAACCAAAAGCCGCCACACGGCATTACTTTACTTCTCGCTTTGCAGCACATGCTGGCCTCGATTGGCGGTATTGTGGCTGTCCCTCTTATCGTTGGCTCCTCTATTGGCTTACCCAACGAAGAGATTGTTTCTCTCATCAATGCCGCTTTGCTGGCGTCCGGTATTGTGACGATGGCGCAATGTATCGGCCTGGGTCCTATCGGTATCCGTTTGCCCGTCGTGATGGGGTCAAGTTTCGCCTTCCTAGGGGTTGCTATCGCCATTGGTCGTGAAGGGGGCGTTGCCAGCATTATGGGCTCTGCATTGGTGGGATCTTTGGTGGTAATTCTGGCCAGTTTTTATATGGACAGAGTGCGCAAATTGTTTCCGACCGTGGTCAGTGGCGTTGTGGTGACATTGATCGGCTTGACCATTTTACCCGTTGCCATGAACTGGGTTGGTGATGCGCCAGCTTCGAGTGAAAACTTCGCGACGTTACCAAAACTGTTCTTAGCGATTATTTCACTCGGTATTGTGGTTGCAGTCTCGGTGTATTGTAAAGGCGCTGTCGCGGCATCAGCTATTGTGATCGGTCTTGCCGGAGGTTACATCGTCGCTCTGTCGCTGGGCATGGTCAATCTCAACGACATCTCGTCCGCAGCATGGGTGGGCGGCCCTGAGCCTCTAAAATATGGCCTCACTTTTGAAGCCAGTGCAATCGTCAGTATGAGCTTGGTTTATATCGTTGTTATTGCAGAAGCGACTGGCGATTTTATGGCGCTGGCCAATAACTGTAACACCAAACTGTCAGGCAAAGATCTCCAACGCGGTCTTCTCGGTGATGGCCTTGGCAGTACTCTGTCTTCTCTACTGACTGCGATGCCACTTGCTTCTTTCAGCCAGAACGTCGGCATCGTCGGTATTACCGGCGTGGCGAGTCGATTCGTCGTCGCGACTACCGGTGCATTACTTGTCTTGGGTGGGTTATTCCCTAAATTGGCGGCCATCGCCGTGACCATTCCGAAACCGGTATTAGGCGGCGTTGGATTCGTCATGTTTGGTATGATCGCTTATGCCGGTATCCGCATGTTGATTACCGCTGCCGATACTAAGCGTAACGCGCTCGTCATTTGTGTCGGTCTCGCTTCAGGTCTTGCCGTTACTTTTGAACCACGCTTACTGCAACACCTGCCACACGATATTGCTAACTTTCTTCACTCGGGTATCACCACAGGTACGATAGTGACGGTTCTTCTGCACCAATTGTTACCGAAGTCGAGTCGCAAAGAAGAACGCGAAGCTCTCACGGAGAGTCGCAATCAAGTACAAGAGAAAATCGCGAAAAAAGCCCAAGCAGAGGAAGAAGCTCGCGAGACTCAAGTTGAGCTCAAAGCACAACAGGATTAGCGTGTCAGATCGTTATCTCAATGATCACACTCGCTAGAGAGAGGGTAGACTCCAGTGTGCGATTCTGCCCTTTCTCAATACCCACACTGCCGGATGATTCTGGCTTAATGATCACGAAAATGTTTAAGACCTTCTCCCCTGAAATGGTTGAGACGGCTAAGGACGACTATGAATGGAAACCATCTGGATTAAGAATCCACTTGCAATTTACACCGCAAACGCTCAAGACGCCCGAGGTGGCATTGTGGTTCAGGGAAACAAGATTGTCGAACTGATCGCACACAACCAAACCCCTTCACTAACCATTGACTATGTCGTTGATGCTTCGCGTCATGTGGTGACGCCAGGGCTAATCAATGCACACCATCACTTTTATCAGACATTAACCCGCGCCTATCCTGACGCCCTCAATAAAGAGCTGTTCCACTGGCTTACTAGTCTTTATCCGGTATGGGCAAACTTAGATCCGGAAATGATGAGTGTCGCGACCGAACTTGCCTTGGTTGAACTGATGCTCTCGGGCTGTACAACCGCTTCCGATCATCATTATTTGCTCCCGAATGGGCTAGAGCATGCGATCGATATTCAAGTGGAAGTCGCTCAAAAACTGGGCGTACGAGCCATCTTTACCCGAGGGTCGATGAGCCTTGGTCAAGAGGATGGAGGATTGCCTCCGCAACACACAATTCAGACTGAACAGGCGATTGTTGATGACAGCCAACGCTTAATACGCCAGTACCACCAGCATCATGATGGTGCAATGACCCAAATTGCATTAGCCCCCTGCTCACCGTTCTCAGTCACCACAGAGTTGATGAAAGAGACGGCGCGAATTGCCAAGCAAGAAGATGTGATGATGCATACTCATCTTTGTGAAACACTCGACGAAGAAGAGTTCTGCGTCAAACGATTCGGCTTAAGGCCGGTCGACTATCTCGAAGATGTCGGTTGGCTCAACGACCGAACTTGGCTGGCGCACGGGATCCATTTCAACAGCGAAGAGATAATCCGCCTCGGCAAGGCGGGTGTAGGGGTAAGTCACTGCCCAACATCGAACATGATGCTGGCTTCAGGTATATGTAAGAACAACGAGCTTGAGGCAGCAGGTGTCAAAGTCGGACTCGGTGTTGATGGGTCTGCCTCCAACGACGGTTCAAATATGATTGCGGAAGTGCGCATGGCGATGTACTTGCAACGACTCAAATATGGCTCTGCCAATGTCACCCACTTTGATGCGTTGCGCTGGGCGACAAAAGGTTCAGCACAAGCAATGGGACGCAGTGATATTGGTGAGATTGCTCGTGGTAAGCAGGCCGATATCGCCATGTTTAAACTGGATGATATTCGCTTCTCGGGCAGTCATGACCCTTTAGCCGCGCTGCTACTATGTGGAGCTCAACAAGCGGATCGCGTTATGGTTGCTGGTCATTGGCGTGTCATAAACGGCGAGATGATTGGTGTCGATATCCACCAACTGATCGACCGCCATCAGCGTGCGGCTTCCCGTTTAGCTAAAAAAGCCCTTGGTGAGTAACTGAACATTATTCGTACTCACTCAGTGCCAGTCTGAAGATAGCCAGATTGGCACTCTATTTACCCCTCACTTTCTTGGGGCATTCGTTTCCTGAATAAAGCATTCATCAGCAATTCATCTCTGTCGATGCACAATGTCCATACTTTAAGCATGGAGAAATAACATGGACAGTAATCCAAACAGAGCAATATCAACGCCAATGATCTGGTTTCATTGGCTAAGCGGAATGGGCATGATTTTGGTTTTGGTATCCGGACTCATCATGGATGATGGCCCCAGCAACCTCTTGTTCAACGCTCACGTATCATTCGGCATACTGGTGCTGGCAGTGAGTATCCCTAGACTGGTCGCTCGACTCATGGTTGGTATGCCACAACCCGTTGCCCAGCGAGGTAAACTGGAAGATATGGCTGCTAAAATAGTGCTCTATTCCTTACTGGCACTCACCGTCCTTTTGCCATTATCAGGCATTGCGTTAACCCTTGGAGAGGGTGACGGTTTAAGTCTATTTGGATTACCGCTAATTCTCCCCGGTAACGAAATAGAGTGGCTAGAGAAGCTAGGAGAAGGGATTCATGAATTTGCTGGAGAAACGTTACTACCCGTGCTCTTGCTACTCCATGTCTCGGCAAGCCTGCTTCACCATTTCGTGAAGAGAGATGGCATTCTACTAAGGATGTTAGGTCGCACCTAGCGCTACTATCCACCCCAGATTTATCATTCCCCACTCGCGTGCCAACGAACTCTCTGACGCACGCATAACTCACTCAGTTTGCTGATTATAAATAACGGGCGACTTCCCCTTCCATTGCCGCCATAGGCTCTCATCTGACACCAATCGATACATCGCATTGGCGACATTGATTCTGCTGGTTTCTCCTGCATCAAATAGAGCACTGCGTGTTGGGCTCACAAACCAGTCATACTGGCTCACCTCTGATCTATCGATTAAGGTATCTGGTCTCACCATCACCCACTCTAGCGATGTGTTATTGATCTCCTGACTGTGGAGCAATTTGGCTGCCTGTTCATTGTCCCGATGCGGCGGCAACAACCAACGCAATAAAAAGTTCAGCGCCGTTTCGAGCGTCGGAATACGCTCCTGTGTAACCACATTGCGTACACCTGTCGAGCTCATTAGAACCAATTTCAAAGGCTGACTCCTTTGCTTATCGACCGATGAAATGATTCGTCGCAAGCTGTCCCTTACCAACATCCTTGGAGCGCCGTAGACGCCTTGCAAGGTTAAGTTGTGCCCAAGACAACATATGATGGCGTCACTATTTCCCACCAATTGCTCTAATTCAGTCGGTTCCATCGATAGTGCTGTTGCAGCGATCTGTTGCAATCGAGGATGTTCCCCTAGTACATCGGTATCTCTCACTAAAGCAGCGACATCAATATCAGCATCAAGCAGTTGCTTGACGACCCCTTGCCCTGTTGCTCCGGTCGCGCCCAATACCATCACTTTCATCATCAAATTCTCACTCGTCACACAGATTGGTCTAGTGTATCAATTCATATTCATTTGGAAATCACCCGAAAATGTATAAGAATCATTCATTATTGAATGATTAATTTAGCTGAACGGGTACAACTCATGGACTGGAAACACATCCACTTTGATTGGAATCGGGCCCGCGCATTCTTGGTTGTAGCGCAAGAAGGCTCCCTCTCAGCGGCAGGGCGTGCGATGAATATCAGCCAACCGACATTAGGTCGCCAAATAACCGCGTTCGAACAGGAGTTAAACGTCACACTCTTTGAACGCGTTGGCAAGAAGCTTGTCTTAACAGAAAGCGGCGCTAAGCTTTATCAACATGTCAGTAAAATGGCTGAATCAGCGAATCAGTTACTACTGACGGCCTTGGGACAAGATGAAAATGTCGCGGGAGATGTCAGCATTTCACTCACCGAACTGGATGCCTTTTTCCGTTTCCCCGCACTGATTCACCAACTCAAAGAGTTCGCGCCAAACATCAACCTCGAGTTGATCGTGTCTAACCAAATCAGCGATCTTAAACGTCGTGAAGCAGACATCGCAATTCGCTATCACCGCCCCACAGACCTAGACTTAATCGCCAAAAAAATTGGCCATGAAACCGTTCGGCTATACGGACAAAAAGAGCTAGTGAAACGCTTTGCTAACAAGAGACCGGATGACTACCCTAATCTTCAGATCATCGGTTTTGACCGTGGAGATAGGCTTGCCGAGCACCTTAACCACTCTGGCTGGTCACTTAAGCACAATCCTTTCAAGCTGATTTGCAACAACCAATTGGTTCAATGGCAACTGGTTCAGCACACCCCGTCTTTAGTTCTGCTACCAGAACATATCGCGCAAAATAATCCCGATCTTGCCATCGCCTTCTACGAGCACTTTAAGCCCTTCGAGTTAGATGCGTGGTTAGTCTGCCACCGCGAGTTACATACCAATAAGCGCGTACGTCTGGTGTTTGACTTCTTAGCGAACCATATGGCGTTGTAGCAAGTTAGATAACTCCGTTCTAACGCAAAAATTTTTTTACTCAAATTGATATAATTATCATCACCTTACTCATAGCCACATAACATCAGCGGTTCTGCAAGCACCAGATGACAGGTTTTCCACTATCACATAGCTATACTTCAGAGAGTTCTAAACTAAAGGTCTAACTTTGGTAAAGAGTGACAAATAAGGTCTGATTCGATAATGAAGAAGCTGCTGTTTTACTCTCATGATAGCTATGGTTTGGGGAATATCCGCCGCATGGTGGCTATTGCTAACTTTTTAGTCGCTCGTCACCACGATCTATATATTCTCTTGGTGACAGGTTCTCCTATGCTTCACGCGTTTCGTACTCATCCTCAAATCGACTACATCAAACTGCCCTGCCTACAGCGTTCTCAATCGGGAAGTTACTCAGCAAAGCTAAGCTGTTTTAGTGGTCAAAGTTTGCTCGAACTAAGAGCGGATATTATTCATGAGGTCGTCGACTCATTTAAACCCGACCTCGTGCTGGTCGACAAAAAACCAGAAGGTCTAAATGGCGAGCTGAAACAAACCCTCTCGCTGCTTAATACCCTTGAGCCAGCACCAAAATGTGTATTGCTACTAAGGGATATTCTCGATACTCCTCAAGTCACACAGAGGATCTGGCAAAAGAACCAATATTATCAACTGATTGAAAAGCACTATCATCAGGTACTGGTCGTTGGCGAACAACGAATCTTTGATGTCGTTGAACAATACAGCTTCCCACCTACCGTTAAGAACATGACGACTTTTTGTGGTTATTTGTATCGAACAGAGCCTATCGAGCATCGTATTGAATTGCTCGATCACATGCTTGAGTCAGATAAGAAGTTAATCGTTGTCGCAGCAGGGGGAGGCAACGACGGTCTGCTAATGCTAGAGAATTACTTGCAAGCCTGCCGACAGAACTCGTGGCATCACCGAGTTAATTCTATGGTTTTCTACGGACCGGAGATGTGCCAAGCAGACGTAGAACAACTAAAACAAATTGCCCAGCAAGTACCAAACGTCACTTTATCTGAATTTACTCCACATTTTATCAGCTACCTAGCTGCGGCAGACTTAGTGGTCACAATGGCAGGCTACAACACGGTGTGCGAGATTCTATCAGTGAAAAAGCCAGCGATTGTCGTTCCACGAGTCTCTCCCGTCGCAGAACAGCTGATCAGAGCAGAACAATTTTCCAAACTGGAGATTTTCGACTTTATCCACCCGCATGAGATCACACCGAGTCTACTGAACAGCAAAATCATCAGTAAACTCTTCTGTGAAGAAGCTCGACTACCGTTTTCTCAGCACGTCGACTTGTGTGGTATGGAACAACTAGAACGTCAGTTGTTGGAATAACCAATAATAAAATCATTATTAACAAACATTGGTTGGGAACAAGAAACAGAACAATTTCAAGGAGTGACCTATGTCTGTCGCCTATATCGTCAAGCGATATCCGCGCTATTCTGAAACGTTCATTGTTAACGAAATTCTGGCCCATGAGAAAGCGGGATTGGACATCCATATTTTTGCCTTGTTACCGCCTCAAGATTCACATTTCCAAGATATCATTTCTCAGGTCAGAGCACCCGTTACCTATCTCCCAGCCAAAGCGGATAGGGCGAGTACGTTTTGGGAGCGACAAAAAAAAGTATCGCGCCGCTATCCTCAAATGTGGAATGTGCTAGGCCAATATCCAAACGCCAGCGCGCGAGAAATATTGCAAGCTTTGGAACTTTCACTCCACATTAGCCGAATGAAAATCACCCATATGCATGCTCATTTTGCTACCACATCAACCACAGTTGCACAGATCGCATCAGCCATCACAGCCGTCCCCTTTTCGTTTACTGCACATGCAAAAGATATCTTTCATCAAGACAACGATTTTGTCTCTCTGGCAACCAAGTTCGAACAAGCGAAATGTGCCATCACCGTAAGTAATTTTAATCTCAATTATCTCACCCATGAGCGTTCAGTCAGAGACGGAAAAGTAGTGAGAATATACAACGGTCTGGATCTGACTCAGTTCCCATACCTCTCCCCTCAACACCGAGAACCAGTCATTTGCGCCGTTGGACGATTGGTTGAAAAAAAAGGCTTTTGCGACCTTATCGACGCATGCTCTTTGCTTAGACAGCAAGGTATCCAATTCCAATGTGAAATCATCGGTGATGGAGAAATGAAAGACGAGTTGGCGCAACAAATCCAAACCTTGGGCCTAGAACAAGTCGTAACGCTAAAAGGGGCGTTACCGCAGCATCAAGTGAAAGAGCATCTGCGCCGTGCCGCCGTTTTCGCCGCCCCTTGTGTTGTGGGAAAAGATGGCAACCGCGATGGATTGCCAACCGTATTACTCGAATCAATGGCCTTAGGAACGCCTTGCGTGTCTACTGAAGTGACGGGGATTCCAGAAGTGATTACCGACGGGAAGACGGGTTTAATCGCACAACAGAATAATCCTCAGTCTCTTGCGCAAGCACTAGAAAACTTACTCAGCCATTCTCAGCTACGAGTCAACTTATCACGGCAAGCGCGTTCACTTATCGAAAGTCAATTTGACATTCATACCAATGCCCAAGAGATTCGAACGATCTTCCAACTCTCTGACAGGGTCGATTTGGAGGAAAAATGAAAGCAGCCTATGTATGTTCTGATCGAGGAGTGCCCGTATTTGGCAGTAAGGGTTGCTCGTTACATGTGCAGGAAATTTCCAGAGCCCTACTTCAATCAGATATCGATGTTGACCTTCATGCTGCATCGGTTGGTGGTCAATGTCCTGATGACTTACGCGCCCTTGATGTCCACCGCATTCGACATTCTAAGCTTACAGACCGAGCCTTGAGAGAGCAGTCGGACATTCAGGACAATATCGCTATCATTCGTGAGCTAGAACGTTCAGAGCCGTATGACTTTGTTTACGAGCGATACTCGCTGTGGAGCCACGCAGGCATGACCTACGCAGCCAGCAGGGACATACCTGCCATATTAGAAGTGAATGCTCCTTTGGTGGAAGAACAGCAGAAGTACCGAGGGCTAATCGACCACAAGTCGGCGGTGAAAGTCACTCAGCAGTGTTTTGACTCCGCCAGTTTGATTCTAACCGTCTCTGAGCAGGTCGCTTGTTATGTAGAATCATACCCACAGGCACAAGGGAAAATAAAAGTGCTGCCGAATGGGGTGAACACAGATCGGTTTAGTGAAGTGCTGCATAAAAAGCCAAACTCACAGCAAGCATTTACGTTTGGTTTTGTCGGCACCCTAAAACCATGGCATGGCGTCGATAGATTGATCGCTGCTTTCGCTCACGTGCACCAGCGCCTGCCTCATACTCGTCTATTGATCGTCGGTGATGGACCGATGAAAGAGGCCCTAACAAGCCAGATAGCGGCTCTCAATTTGTCCGAACAGGTGGAAATGACTGGCTCCATTGCTCCTTGCCAAATGGCTAATATGTACCAGCGCATGGATGTCGGTGTTGCCCCTTATCCCAGTGAAATTGATTGTTACTTTTCTCCCCTTAAAGTCTTCGAATATATGGCGGCGGGGCTGCCAGTGATTGGCAGTGATGTAGGTCAAATAAGCGATATCGTCACCAACCACAAAACGGGCATCACTTGTCCGGCGTCAAGTTTGAATCATCTTATCGAAGCAATGGAGTACCTAGCGATACACCCATCGACCGCATCGGCTTGGGGTCGAACGGCACAAACTGAAGCTCAGTCTTGCCATAGCTGGCGACAACGAGTCGATAATATTCTTTGCTGGTCAGGTTTGGTTCCGGAGTAACAAAATGGCAAGGGCAAAAGGATTATCTCAAAGCTTACCTAGCCTCTCTCGCTTCATTCGCTACGTGCTCCCTTATATCAAGCAAAGCAAGTGGCTCATTGTTGGGGCATTCATCTGCCTATTCGGTCAGACGTTGTTACGACTACTGGAACCTTGGCCGCTTAAATACATCATTGACCGCTTAGCCTCCCCTGAGTTTAGCGCGACGAAAGACCTGCAATTTCTTTCATCATTATCACTCTCGACATATTTTGCGCTACTGGCAGGAGCATTGGTGACGATTATTTTTTGTCGTGCTTTACTCACCTACTCAACCACCGTTTTAATGGCGATAGCGGGCAACCGCATTATTATCAGCCTGCGCAGTAAAGTATTTAACCATCTTCAAGGTCTCTCGACGATTTATCACCAACAGCAGCGCAGTGGCGATTTGGTTATCCGCCTGATTAGCGATATGGGACTAATGAAAGAGGTGGCGATCACCGCCACAGTCCCACTGATCGGAAACAGCCTGATTTTTATCTGCATACTGGTTGTGATGCTGTGGCTCAACTGGCAATTGACGTTAGTTGCCCTCTGTACCTTACCCTTCTTGTGGCTGGTGACATTAAGTAAAAGCAAAAAAATCCACAATGTGGCGCGTAAAAACCGCCAAAGAGAGGGGGTAATGGCTGCGACAGCGTCAGAGTCGATTCATGCAATAAAGTCCGTCCAGGCACTGACCTTGGAAGATCGTTTCTCCTCGATCTTTGGTCAAGCCAACAACAAAAGTTTGAAAGAAGGGATACAAGGAAAAAGGCTCGCAGCTTCGTTACAGCGAAGCGTCGACATCCTAATGGCGATCTCAACGGCTCTGGTGCTCTGGTACGGTTCTCTTCTTGTCATTCAAAGCAAGCTAAGTCTTGGTGAACTGCTGGTTTTCATCTACTACTTGAGACGAGTTTTTCGTCCTATACGTGACTTTACTAAATATACGGCAAGGCTTTCAAAAGCCTCTGCTGCTGGCGAACGTGTCTTGGCGGTACTTGAACAACAAAAAGATGTTCACAATCTTAAAGACGCGAAAGATGCCCCTCCATTGAGTGGCAACATTCACTTTCACAAGGTTAAATTCTCCTACCTCAATGATAACGTCACCAATCTTGACGACATCACATTGGACATTGAACAAGGGCAAAAGGTCGCCATTGTCGGCCCTTCGGGTAGCGGAAAATCAACGCTAATCGCACTGCTTATGCGACTGCACGATCCACAGCAAGGCGTGGTAAAAATTGATGGCATCGATATCCGCCAATACACATTCGAAAGTGTCCGCCAGCAAATCTCGGTTGTGATGCAAGATACCGCCTTGTTTGCCACATCCATTCTCAACAATATCACCATCGGTCAACAGCAAGTGGATATGGATCGAGTCATAGAAGCAGCCAAACAAGCTGAGATACATGACTACATTGTATCTTTACCCAATGGTTATGACACTGAGGTTGGCGAACGTGGTGTGACTCTTTCAGCAGGTCAACGACAGAGAATTGCCATAGCTAGAGCCTCCCTTAGACAGGCCCCAATCTTAATTTTGGATGAGCCAACCACAGGTTTGGATCCGAGCACAGAGAAACAGGTCAATGAAGCACTGATGAGGCTAGCGGATCAAGCGACTGTCCTCGTTGTTACCCATCGCATGGACTTCGCAGCCCAATGTGATCAGATTGTCTGTATGCATAAAGGTAGAATCGTCGCTAAAGGGACACACGACGAACTGATGCAACAGAGCGATATCTACATTGATCAATTCAATGCTCCAACCGATCAGCAAGTTCAGAGAGGGTAAATGGAAGCCGATGACCGTGTTTTGATTGCTAAAGAGTCGCAGATTGTCGGCTTATCTATCCTATTAAATGACGAAAAGATGCTCGCGTTGATGAGAAGCTATTTCCCTTCAGAGGAGATACACAAAGTAAAAAGGTCTTATCTACGTTATAAACCCGCGACCAACTGCTTGGTCAAATATCAGGTGCTAGGGAAAAGTGGAGAAAGCCATTGGTACGCAAAAGCTTTTACCGACAAGGATCAAGACAAACTCGCGCCACTGACAGTACCAACCACCAACTTTCAACTGACGCCCATGGTTTTTATTTCCCAGCGAGTCGTGTTGTACCCATTCCCTTTTGATGCAAAGCTTAAAGTTCTAACACGCCTTCTTGACCCTTCTGATTTGCAACAACTGTTTATGCGTGCCCTGTATCCCAACACGATCGAAGACCCGAACATTCAACGCGTCGAAATACTGCAATACAAACCTGAAAGGCGGTTTGTCGCCAAACTCGAGATGACATCGGGAGAAATGGTGGTTCTCAAGATCTACACTCAGCAGCGCTATCAACTGGCCAAAATTGCTCGGCGTAGAAAGTTACATTCACAACACTTGCTCGATATGATCGGTCGGAGCGATAAGCACCGACTACTGATTTATCGATGGATCGAGGGGGAGAATTTAACCCATTACTATCACAGTGATGAAAAGGGTCTGGCTCCTTTCATCGAGTGCGGTCGTTATCTGGCGGAATTTCACCAACACTCAAAAAATAAACAGGTGGTGGATGCCGATACCAATGACTTTATCGCCACTCTCAAGCAGTGCGCTGAGGGCATATCCCAGCTTGTGCCTGACATCGCCCCACAACTGACTAAACTCTCAAACCAATTAGTAACGGCTTTAACCACTCTCCAATCAAGCAAAAGTGTCATTCACGGGGATTTCTACGCTAAACAAGTATTGATCACATCAAATGGCGTAAAGCTTATCGATTTCGATGATGTCTGTTACTGGTATTCTGGCTATGACCTTGGTCTTTTTATCGCTCATCTTGAACGTGATGCATTGCTCGGCACGCTATCAACACAACAAGCGCATCATTACCAATCCGCCATGCTGGACGGCTATCGACAACAGCGACCCATAGTAGCGAGTGATATCGAGTTGTTTAGCGCGATAGGGCTTCTCAAACTGGCCCATCATCCATTTCGCAATGCCCTTCCTGACTGGAACAACGCTATCAGAATGCTAATCGACCGTTGTGAGCAACATCTATCCACCTTTCAGTTACTGACAAAAGTGCCTTCCCTAACGCAAATTCTGCCATCGATAAGTGAATTGCTCGATAAGCAGCAAGCGGAAGTGGTGTTAAAGCGCAATATTCGTCAGTTGTCTTGCCACGCTCACTTAGTCAGTATTGATATCATCCGATATAAACCAGAGAAGCGTGTATTGATTGAATATACCTTTGAGAAACCTGACGGACAGCAAGAGCAGATTCTTGGCAAAGTCAGAGCAAAACGGTTTGATAAGCATACATGGAACGTAAACCGTACGCTGCATCAATCACAGTTTGGTCAAAGCAGTCGTGATGGTATCCAAGTGCCATCCCCCCTTGGATTCTCGCAACATCATCATGCTTGGTTCCAAATGAAAGTGGCTGGAGAGGCCTGTTTTAACGATTTTTGTCATAGCGAAGATGGAAAAGTAGCGGAAAGGATTGCTCAAGCACTCTACAAACTTCATTGCAGCCCTATCACTACCGAGCGACGCCATACTCATGTCGAAGAAATCAACCTGCTAAAACACTACTTAGTTCAAGCAAGCAAGGCTTTACCGTCAGACAGAAGCGTTATTCTCGACATCCTCGGTGGTTGCAAGCATCGAGCAAACAAACTAGCCGCCCCGTACTCGTTGACCACAATCCATCGCGATTTCTATCATGATCAAGTCCTCATCGCAGATGAACGAGTCTATTTGCTCGACCTAGACCTGATTTGTTGTGGCGATCCAGCACTAGATATTGGCAATTTTATTGCGCATATTGAAGAGCAATGTCTGCGTCACTTCGACCAAATGGATTATGCCCAGACGCAAATCGAACGATTTATTGCACACTATGAAAAACTTGCGGGTTATGACCTGAGAGCAAGGGTCGAAACCTACACTTTACTCAGTTGGGCGCGGCATATTTTTATTAGTCACAGAATCACACAACGTAATCCTTGGACAGAACGCATTATTCAGATATGCCAACATCTGTTAGATAACAACAAAACCCTCTGATTTAGTCGGTTTGGTAAATATCGCGTGAATAGACTTTCTGTCGAACATCAGCTAACTCTTGGCTGAGACGGTTCGCGACAATAATGCTCGCAACCCGTTTAAATTCCGCCAACTGGTGAATAACTTCACACTGATGAAAAACGACTTGAGACAACTTAGGTTCAAAGATCACAACGCGCACACCGCGAGCAATTAACCGATCAATCACATCAAGTATTGCCGAAGAACGGAAGTTATCCGAGCCCACCTTAGTGATCAGACGATACACGCCTACCACCTCTGGTTCATTCGCTAGAATGGCATTTACGACATGTTCCTTTCGAACTGAGTTGGCTTCAACAATGCCCGCAATCATTCTATTGGGAATGTTTTCAAAGTTAGCATAAAGCTGCTTAGTATCCTTTGGTAAACAATAGCCGCCATAGCCAAACGAAGGATTGTTGTAGTATTGGCCTATTCTCGAATCGAGGCAGACCCCCTCAATAATATCTCTACTGCTGAGATGATTAATCTCTGCATACGTATCAAGTTCATTGAAAAAAGCGACTCGCATAGCAAGAAACGTATTGGCAAATAGTTTGATTGATTCTGCTTCACATGAATGGGTGTAAATCACGGGTGGATTAGGGGCAGCAGTACATTGTTGCAGTAACGCACCAAATACTTTCGCGGCTTCCGACTGACCTCCGACAATAATCCTGGATGGATACAAACAGTCATAGAGCGCTTGCCCCTCGCGGAGAAACTCTGGCGAAAAGAGGATGTTGGGGTATTGGAAACGTTCTCTGGCTTGGTAGGTAAAATTGACAGGAACCGTACTCTTAATCACCAAGGTCGCTGAGGGATTGATACGAATAGCGCTGGCTATCACGGCATCAACGATTGTGGTATCAAAAGTGCGAGACTCACAATCATAGTCTGTAGGCGCCGCAATGATAATGAAGTCTGCATTTCGATATGCGAACTGCTCATCCGTTGTTGCGGTGAGTTGCAAAGGCTTGTTCTCAAGATAATCTTCGATCTCAGGGTCTTCAATAGGAGAGCGGTACTGATTGATCATCGCCACTTTGCTGGCGTCAATATCAAGCAACGTGACCTTGTTCTGCTGAGCTAATAAAATGGCATTGGCGAGTCCAACATAACCAATTCCGACCACTGCAATGTTCATATCATACCTATATTGGTTGAACAGAATATACGCCGATTGAAGTAGAGTTATTGTTGTAGCCTAGCCTGAATTGAGTATAGACAAGCGTTTAAAGTATTTAAATTATCAGCAAACATCTGTGAATTGCATCGCGGCTAATTTTGAAGAATGGGATATGCTTAAGGCAATGATAATTAAGGAACTCAATCAAGATGAAAAAATTGATCATTCTGTTGCTGGCGGCCTTGGCGGTCTTTAGTGTTCCATCCATCGCTTCAGAACGTGCCGATATTGGCTGGCAGTGGATCAAGCAGGGTGCATTAATCGTCGATGTACGAACCCCACAGGAGTTCGAAGCCGGGCACCTAGATAACGCGGTCAACTACCCCCTATCTCAACTGGCGACGCACTTTGCCAATATCGACAAAGAGAAACAAATCGTCCTCTACTGCCGAAGCGGAAACCGCTCAGGTCAAGCTTATCAATACTTAGTTTCTCAAGGCTTTACCAATCTGCACAATGCTGGCGGTTTGGTCGAGATGCAAAATGCTCAGTAACCTCTACTGAGCATCTCTCTCTAAATCTGATACTGCTTAACCAAACACAGAGCGGTTTGGTAGGCGTCTATCAACTCAGCCTGACTCTTACCCTGATTGTGATAAAACAACGCCCCTTGCTCATCAAGCGTCGGGTAAGCGTCTTTAATCATCTCCAACACAGCCTCAACTCGTTTAATGGTAGTAGGCGTACAGCTTCTCCCCGCCAAGTCATCTTCGATATCCAGCACGTGTGAGCGGAACATTTCCACCTCAAACAACTGCTTTAACTTTCGCTCATTAGCCAAGGCGATTTGATAGTCTGTGATTTGCTGGCGCTTTGCCATCAACACCGGCTTGCTAGCGTTTTGGTTTTGCAACCATTCAAAGTGCAAGGTCAGAGCTTTAAGTGCCTGACGCTTCACTTTCCTAAACACTGACAACGACTGAGAAATGGAATAATCCTGATCCAAAAACCAACCGGAGAGAAAGCGCGTCTCGAAACGTTCGCAAAGCTCAAACAGAGGGTCGCTCATTCCATTACTATTCAGCGCATTCAAAGGGTCAAAACGGTACATATAGCCAAAGTCGAATAGCCATAGTTTGCCATTCGCATCCACCAGCAAATTTCCTGCACAAAGATCCCACTCAAACAGTCCAATTCTTTCGCAGGCAGTTAACGTCGAAAACAGTTGCTCAAGCAATGAGTGCGTGATCTTGCTGACAGGCTCGGCTTCAATCCAATCAGACAAAATGATCCCAAGCCGATAGTCGGCATAAACGGTCGGGACAATGCATTTAAACGCATCGCTCGTTGCCGGATTATCTTTGTGGCACTGTAAATCAGCACGACGTTGTACTTCATTCAAAAACGAAAATTGACCATCCAGATTTTGCACCTTGGCAACTGGACGCTTTTTCTTCAGAGTGTAATCTTTGCCAGCGAAGCGAAGTCGAAACACTTCAGCGGTAAGGCCGCTTTGAAAAGTTTCAACGACATAAGGGCTATCACTGGTGGTAGAGGCCAGTTGCTCAGGATCGATTGGGCAATTTTCCATCGCGCCCACAACAAGGTTTTCACCACTGAGTTCAAATTGCTGTTGTTCCTTTTGACGCTGATTCATTGTTAAGTCCTTTTCCTGCCATGAAGTGGTGATTTTATCAGCAGACAGGAGAGGCAAATCCTCCCTAATGGATTAACTTAAGGGTGAGTAGCAAGGCGTAAAACCAAACTAGATACTGTGTTAACTGTGATGTGCCGTTAAATTAAATTCCAGCGCGGGCTTAATCAACTTGGGAGGAGGAAGTTGATGGTCTCGTCCTTCTCGCCTTTCTACAAACTGAGTTTGCGTCGTCTCTTCATCGACAAAAACGTTGTCATGTTTCTCTTCTCCAATCGTGGTTTTGTAAACCAATTGGTCTTCGCTTTCTGGATAGTTATGACACAAATAGACTTCAGTGCTGTCCTTGAGCGCATACAGCTTTCGTATAGACTCAAACATTTTTTCTGCACTTCCACCGGGGAAATCTGCCCGACCAGTTCCATGGTAAAACAACGAATCTCCAACGAATAACGCATCACCAATCTTAAAAGTCAGATCCGAAGGGGTATGTCCAGGAGTGCTAATTACCTCCAAATGTGAATGACCAAAATCCATCTGCTCATTCTCCAACAAGAAATGCTCAAAGTGGTACAACTCACTCAAACAGAGCTCATCTTTCCACTGCGAATAAACGTCCTTCACCCCTTCAGAAACATAGATAGGCACATTGAGCTTTTTACTGAGGTAGAACGAACCAGATAGGTGATCAGCGTGTACGTGAGTTTCTAGAATGGCAACAATATGGAGACGATTACGTTGGATATGATCGATAATTTCTTGGGCAGACTCATAACTAATCACATCTAGAAAGACGTCATAATCGGCGACAGGGTCAATAATGATTGCTTCCTTGGTATCACTATCAGCGACAACATAACTGATGGTGCCAGAATCAGAATGAAAGAAATGTTGAATATTCTGAGATGCCATTATTCCCCCTTAGGAAGAAACTTCCTGCGCAAGTTATCGATCCATTCATTACTACTCAGTGTAGTCTGTTGGCGGTAAACAAGGGGGAATCAGCTCGCGAATTATTACACCACCGTCTTGATCATGTGTTGGACGAGTTGAGCAGGTTGACGCCAAATAACAAAGCCAGAGAAAAACTCTGGCTTGTCAGTTCAACGTAACGTTAATCCCTAAATAGATTCGACCTCTTCAGGGCTCGGCACGTACTCGAGTATATCCCCTGGCTGACAATCAAGATGCTTACAGATAGCTTCCAGCGTCGCCAGCTTAACGGCCTTCGCTCGACCATTTTTCAATATCGACAAGTTTTGCTCTGTAATACCAACCAGTTTCGCCAACTCGTTAGAGCGCATTTTTCGCTTGGCCAACATTACATCAAGATTGATTACAATCGCCATATTCGTTCCGTTAAATCGTCAGCTCACTTTCTTCATGAAGTTCCGCTGCTCTTTCCATTACAACCGCGATAACTCGGACAATAAAACCGATTACCATCATGGTGATGTCTACATCATCGACTTCGACTGAGAAGTACCAAGAATCGCCATTGTACGATAAAGCGAGGCTTAGAAGTAAGTCGCTGATTGCGCCAATGAAAGGAGATGCGATCAATAAGTAGCTCAGTTTCTTGTAACACTGAGCATTTTTCTGTTCGAAGATCTGCCCCTTTTCATACAGACCAAACAAGGCGATCAATTGCCATAACATCGCCATCGTCAAGAAGGCAGAAAACATACTTGGAATATATGCGATCAAAGATCGTGTCACCGATAACGGCAAATCCACTTCAACAGGGAAGCTAGCCGTAAACCACTGAGCATTAAACATCGTGGCGCTGAACCACAACGTTGTGTCAAACACGGCGACAAAAACAAAAGAAAACCAAAACAAAATAAGCAACTTACGGCTAAAAGTACTAATCGATTGGTGTGACATATAGAGCCTCAAGATTAAATAATTCAATCCTATCTTAGCTATCAAACTCGAATTAAACAATAAAAAATTATCGTTTTACGATAATTTTTTATTGAAAAACACTTTGGAAACATTTAGCTTAATAATCAATTCAAGACAAAACATTGATTCATTCGAGGTAAATATGTTTTCAAAGAATCCAGCCATCGGTGCTCTAATCGTCCTTTTCTCTTGCTCAGCCTTTGCTGACAACCTGCTTGAAAAAAGTATCGATATTCATAACGACATGATGGACTCAATGAGCTCACTGCATAAAAGGCCATCGACCTCACATCATCAAGGATTGAACAATGATGACTGTCCCGGAGCAATCAGCCGCCCATTTGGTGATAATGGACTTAGCAGCGGTTACGGCAGTACGCATTGCTATACCACTGAATTTGATGGTGGGAATGTGCAAACCTATTTCAAGTCGAGCCCCAACGGGAGCTACAGCTCTGGTTTTTCTTGGACATTTGAATAGATCGTAGCAGCGAAAGTCAGCGCCATTTTGGGGCTTTGTGGCTAGATAATGACCAAATGTCAGATTTAGATGAGTAGTTAGTCTAAATTCAAAGCGTATCTTTTGATTCCGCTAACGCGATTCTATAAGCTTTGTTCCACGTTTCACCCTCATAAGCCTCATTTTACCCGGTTCTCTATGCTTGTTTTTATCATTGTGGCACTTCTTATCGTATTGCTTTTGCTTCTCACTTTTTACTTCTTTCATGTTAATCAGCGTCAAAAAGAAGAACTCATCACCAAAAAGACATTGTCGGTCCAAGTCGATAAGCTCAAGTTGAGATTAAAAGATGACATCAGCATCATGGTGGATTCAACGTGCATTTCTCAAAAGCAAGGAGACGCACTTTATCGCGTGGCGAATTACTACTTCGTTTATCAGTCGATGACCCATGAAAACGTCACAAGCTACTCGGAGCTAATCGGCGATTTGCTTGGTATCATCAACGAAAACGTCTTCCCAAGACTCATCAACGAAGAAGAAATCAGCGAATCAACAAAAGACATAATGAGCCGTTTCATCCACTCATTACCACCGAGGACCGATGGTTTCACCCCGGGATTTTATAGAAACGATTTACCTGTTTTGTTCAATAACCTAAGAGAAGCGTTAGCAGCAGAGCCCGAGGTAGAAGAAACAACAGACAACAACAATCTAGTCATGGAAAGTTAATCATCACAAAGCGAGCCCAAAAGCTCGCTTTTTTCTTATTGGGACACACGCCATAAAATTATGCTCTCCCTCTCACAAGGACACACGCCTTAAAACCACACCTAACTTAAAAGAACTGAAAAGCACGAACTGAAAAGGACGAACTGAAAAGGACACACGTGATAAAGCCTTCTTAAGTGGACACACACCATAAAGGATGAAAATGGTATGAGTTGTTGATACCTCGATGGAAGGGTGGCTTATTCCAGATTGCCGCAGGTAGGCGACTTTCTTAACCTAAGTGAATCAATCACTACTTGGAAAAACAGATGACAACCGCCAGAAAACACCAGCTGTGTGTCGATGCTACACCTTACTATCATTGCGTTTCTCGCTGCGTCAGACGAAGTTTTCTATGTGGAAAAGACCCCGTTACCCAGCAGTGCTATGAACACCGACGGGCTTGGATTAAACGAAAGATGTTGGCACTATCGCAAATCTATTGCATCGATATCTGCGCTTACGCCATCATGGCCAACCACTACCATCTAGTTGTTCATATCAATTGTTCAAAGGCCCTAAACTTATCTCATCAAGAAGTGGTTGAGCGTTGGAAGCAAGACCACAAGTTACCAAGTTTAGTAACTAGGTGGTTAGATGGACAACTTACCAATGATGTTGAAGTCGAAGCATGTATGACTATTATTGAGTCGTGGCGAGAACGGTTATGGAACCTAAGTTGGTTTATGAAAGAGCTCAAATTTGACATTGCTTGCCAAGCGAACAAAGAGGACGAGTGTAAAGGCCATTTTTGGGAAAGTCGTTTTAAAAGTCAGGCCTTGCTTGATGAACAAGCACTTGCTGCCACCATGGCTTACGTCGATTTAAATCCATTAAGAGCTGGGATAGCAGATACTCCCGAGACTTCAGACTATACATCAATTCAAGCGAGAATAGAGGCACTAAGCAATCAGCAAGAAACGGCTCCTTGCCTCCATCCATTTATAGGCAGTTCAGCAGACGTTCAACTCGATGGTATTCCCTTCCGACTTATCGACTATATTGAACTGGTTGATTGGACTGCACGTCAATTTCGAGAGGGCAAAGCCCAGCTAAGTAGAAGCATTCCGCCAATATTAGAGCGTTTGAATATCAACAAGCTAAAGTGGCTTAATGCTTGTACAGAATTAGAACGTCGCCGGACAACCAGTATAGGCTGTATCACGAGCGCAATAGTGGCCAAACACGTGTTTAATAGAAAACGAATCAATTTGTTTCGACTGGACAGTTAGTTTCAGTTTTCAACTTATGATTTCTAACCAAACCTGATAGACAGGTTTGGCGCTTCTCAATACTTCAAGAATTCCCCAAAGACCCAGCCAACACTAAAATCGCTGCAATATTGAATTTAATCTCAAAGTGAGCTTATAAAACCCACGACTAGCGAAGCAACTTTCACCAAACATAGCTAAGTTCGTTATGGTGCCTGTCCCTGTAGTTCGTTATGGTGCCTGTCCCTGTAATAGTGCTGTAATAAAAGCGCCTGTCCCTATAACAAAAAAGGCCCTTCGTAGTTGAAGAGCCTTAATGTCTGTTGTCTGTCGCTGAAAGGCGGTAATTAAGCGTTTTCTGCGTCTGCTACCATCGCTTTTGCTAGCGCTTCTGCCACTTTAATGCCATCGATACCCGCAGATAAGATACCACCCGCGTAGCCAGCACCCTCACCAGCAGGGTAGAAGCCTTTAAGGTTGATGCTCTGGAAGTCTTTACCACGTTTGATACACACAGGTGAAGACGTACGAGTCTCAACACCGGTTAGTAGACCATCTTCCGAGGCAAACCCTTTGATCTTCTTATCAAACGCTGGAATAGCTTCACGGATTGCTTCAATTGCGAAATCTGGCAATGCTTTCGAGATGTCCGTCAGCTTAATACCGGGTGTAAATGATGGTTCAACATCACCAAGCTGACTTGGATCGCGACCTTTAAGGAAATCACCGATCTTCTGAGCTGGCGCATCGTAGTTTTCACCGCCCAGCACATATGCGCCCGATTCAAGTTCACGTTGGAAACGAATACCTGCAAGTGGGTCTCCAGGGTAATCGCGTTCAGGGTCGATACCAACAACGATAGCACTGTTTGCGTTGCGCTCTGAACGTGAGTATTGGCTCATACCGTTAGTAACAACTCGACCTTCTTCTGAAGTCGCCGCCACTACCGTTCCGCCCGGACACATACAGAAGCTGTACACAGTACGGCCATTCTTACAATGGTGAACCAGTTTGTAATCCGCAGCGCCAAGAATTGGGTTACCTGCGTTTGGTCCAAAACGAGCTTCATCAATCATCGACTGTTTATGTTCGACACGGAATCCCACAGAGAATGGTTTCGCTTCCATGTAAACACCGCGATCATGCAGCATCTCAAACGTGTCACGAGCACTGTGACCAACCGCAAGAACAACATAGCGTGAATGAATTTGCTCACCATTTGACAATGTAAGACCAGTAATCTGTTCACCATCCATGTGGATGTCGTCGACACGAGTACTGAAACGAATTTCACCACCTAGCTCGATGATTTTCGCACGCATTTTCTCGATCATGGTAACCAGCTTAAAGGTACCAATATGCGGCTTACTGACGTATAGAATCTCTTCTGGTGCGCCTGCTTCAACAAACTCAGAGATCACTTTACGACCGTAGAAGTTTGGATCTTTCACCTGGCTGTATAGCTTACCGTCAGAAAAAGTACCTGCACCACCCTCACCAAACTGTACGTTTGATTCTGTATTTAGGGTGCGTTTACGCCAAAAGCCAAACGTATCTTTAGTACGCTCACGGACTTCTTTACCACGCTCGACAATAATAGGGTTGAAACCCATCTGCGCGAGAACAAGACCGGCAAATAGACCACATGGGCCAAAACCGATCACAACAGGACGTTCTGTTAGGTTCTTAGGTGCCTGAGCGACAAACTTATATTCCATATCTGGCGTCTGTTTAACGTGTGGATCGCTAACGAACTGCTCAAGCAATGCCGCTTCGTTCTCAACCACAACGTCCAAAGTATAGATAAGTAGGATGTTCGCTTTCTTACGAGCATCGTAGCCACGTCTAAAGATATTGAAAGAGATAACTTGGTCAGCAGAAATACCAAGTTTCTTTGTAATAGCAGCGATTAACGCCCCTTCCTCGTGATCTAAAGGAAGCTTGAGTTCATTTAAACGTATCATGTAGATGTCTCGTAATCATAGGTGTCTTAGCCAAGCCGAAAAGGCGAGCTCACAATGGCGCGCATTTTACGAGAAATTGATTTGTCTGTCATACTAAAATCAGTTTGGTGAACTCATTTACACTAAGATTCACTGCATAGAATGTTGAATTTTGCCTTGGGATGAGTATTATCCCCATTCTTCAATTTTGACTAACTAAAGAGCGGATCGTCATGGCGTTTGTGGTAACGGATAACTGTATCCAATGTAAATATACTGACTGTGTTGCGGTATGCCCTGCTGATGCCTTCCATGAAGGGCCAAACTTTATGGTGATCAACCCAATTGAATGTATCGATTGTGGTCTATGTGTTGACGAATGTGATGCACACGCGATCTTTCAAGAAGACGAAGTGCCAGATGATCAAACCATCTACATTCAGTTAAATGCGGAATTGGCAGAATTGTGGCCAGTTCAAACGGAAGTCAAACCAGCCATGGACGAAGCAGAAAAATGGAATGGCGTGCCTAACAAACTAGACATGCTGGAGAAATAGAAGCAAAGGTTCATTCCTCTCTCGCGACTTGATACGCTGCGTCTTAGCTGTGCTGACGACGCAGGTTATCGAGAATAATTCCCGTCGCCATCGCCACATTCAATGATTCGGCACCACCGAAAGCGGGAATAGTAATCTTATCAGTAACGTATTTAGCCGCTTGCTCGCGAATTCCGTGAGACTCACTGCCCATCAATAAAATACCTTGCGCAGCAAACTCAGTCTTATGCACGCTCTCACCTTCTAAAAACGCACCATAAACAGGCAATTTCGCTTGTTCCAGATACTCAGGCAAGTCTAACTGGCTAACCGTCACACGGCCGAAGCTCCCCATGGTCGCGCTGATCGTTTTTGGATTATAAGGATCAGCACAATCCGTACTGGCAATAATGTGCTTAATACCATACCAGTCAGCAACGCGAATAATGGTGCCCAAATTACCCGGATCCGAAACACCATCTAAAGCAATCATCAACCCTTGCGCCTTTGGTACTTCTACACTTGGGATCTCAACCACAGCAATCGCCGCATTGTTACTAACCAACGTACTCGCTTTAGTCAGGTCATCGAGCGAAGCTTCTATGCACTCGAAACCACCTAACTCTTGGCTGTGCTGCGCTAAAAACTCACTGGCAGCAAACACATGCTTGACCAATAGTGTGCTGTTGACCAACTCAAGAACATTCTTTTCACCCTGAACCAAAAACAGACCATGCGCTTTGCGCTGTTTCTTTTGGCCTAAAGCACGAAGTAATTTAAGTTGGTTTTTCGAAATCATAATGTGTCCAAGGTGAAAATGGGATATCCCAAGATAAAAGCGCAAGGATTATAGATGAAAGCGATTTAACCTGCCACCTGCTAACTATGGATGAATCATTTTTGCTGCCACAGCAAAGCGTTTCTACCCATTAATCATGATCATATACATTTCAATACATTGAGCGCACGACTGTGGGATAAATGCCAATAGCATTCACTACACCATTGAGGTAACATTGCCGACCTTTTTTTAATGGTAGGAGGTTCGAATGTTTATTGGCTTTGACTATGGAACGGCAAACTGCTCGGTAGCGAAAATTGAGCAAGGTGAACCAAAGCTCCTCAAACTGGAAGGGGACAGCGTTTACATTCCTTCTACCTTATCGGCACCGACTCGTGAGGCGGTTGCAGAATATCTGTTTAAGTTCCGCGATATCAAACCACTTGATGCTATTGGCGAACAAGTACTTCGCCGTGCAATTAACTTAAACCGCGAAGACGGAGTTGAGTTTGTCGCAGAAGAAGTAGCCTTTGGTCAGGCCGCACTTGATCACTACCTACAAGACCCAAGCGAAAGCTACTATGTAAAATCACCAAAATCTTTCCTTGGCGCATCGGGTTTACGCGATGTACAGGTCAGTTTTTTCGAGGATCTGGTGTGCGCCATGATGGACAACATCAAACGCAATGCTGAGCAAGACGCCGGACAAATAATTACTGACACAGTCATTGGTCGCCCAGTGAACTTCCACGGTCGCGATAGCGAAGCGGCTAACCGTCAGGCCGAAGAGATCCTACGCAAAGCCGCGACTCGTGCAGGATTTAAGAACATCGAATTTCAGTTTGAACCCGTAGCCGCTGGTCTAGAATATGAAGCATCACTGACTGAAAACAAAACCATATTAGTGGTTGATATTGGTGGTGGTACGACTGACTGTTCCTTGATCGAGATGGGACCAAACTGGCGCGGAAAATCTGACCGTACTCAAAGCCTGCTGGCGCATAGCGGTCAACGGGTAGGCGGAAACGACTTAGATATCGCACTGGCGTTTAAACAGCTGATGACGCCTTTTGGTTTAGGCAGTAAAACGACCTCTGACATCGTAATGCCGACCATTCAGTTCTGGAACCCAATAGCGATCAACAGCGTAGACGCACAGGCGGACTTCTACTCCCGTTCGAACCTAGCAACGTTAAAACAGCTGCATAAAGACGCTCAAGAACCAGAAAAGCTATTACGCCTGATTGAAGTGTTCAATGAAACCTTAGGCTATCGCTTGGTACGTCAGGCGGAGGAAGCCAAAATTGCGCTTTCTGATCATCCTCACTATCGCGCAACAATGCAGCTGTTATCAGAACAGTTGGAAGTGGATATCAGTTTTGAGGACATGACCAATGCGATCGAATCACCAAAACAGAAGATGGCAGAGCTGGTCAAAGAAGCCGTTGAACAAGGTGGCGTCACACCTGATGCTATCTTTATGACTGGCGGTTCCGCACGCTCTCCTATTTTGCGTAACGCTGTTCAACAAACCCTGCCTAACATTCAGGTTGTCAGTGGCAACTATTTTGGCTCGGTGACGGCGGGTCTCGCGCGCTGGGCAGAAGTCTGCTTTAAATAACAAATCGCCTCAAGCGTGAGCTTGAGGCGATTTACATTGTAAATCGTAAGCCAAATAGGTCTTGAGAAGCAATTTAACGCTAAAACATCACTTCAACCAAAGGCATCGCATCCCTCGGTTAAATGCTCAATGACTTCTGCTTTGATTTCATTGAGCATGGATAGCCCCACTTCTGTCTCGGTGTTAATTGCGACCCAACCGTCGGTGCCCATAAACTCAGCACTAGAGTAGCGAATCGCTGTTGCTTCAGGCTTACCCAATAACTCACCAGACAACCTGAAGATCCCCATTGCTGTATTTATTCGATTAATTGTAAATTCCATCTTTTTCTCCCTAGCACTCTAAACGCCTTATTTATTTTTATCGTCCTATCAGATCTAATAGACAGAGAACACGATTCGCTGATTCTCGTCCTGATCATCAAACTCTAGGATTATCCCCGGCTGTTTAACGTCAGCGATGGCTGACACCAGCTCCTGCAGTTGCTCACCATTTTCTTCAAACTTCGCAGCTAAATTAGCAGGTAGAAACTTCAACAACGTTTTAGCCACAGCTAGCGGAACCGTTAAAGTATCTTCAATGTTTCCGCTGTCATTTGAAAAAGTTTCAATTTTCAGTTTAAGCATACGGCTAACTCCAAAGTGTAAGAGACAATATTCAATATAATGCATCCTAGTGCATTTGCGCATGAAAAAGTGGAATGTTGATAGAGTGACTAAAAGTCCGTTCAAATGCCGCCAAAGATTAAAACTTACGCTTGGGAAGACTCTATTTGTGCTCAACGTAAATAAGCTCATCCACGTCAAAGCCATACCGTTTAGCTAAGCGCTCAAACTTTGCTTTGACGTCAGGAGTGACTTCGGGCTTACGCGACAATAACCACAGATAATCGGTATTTGGACCTGATACAAATGCGTAGTCGTAATACTGTTTTTCTAGTTCAAATACCACGTATGAGCCATAAAAAGGGCCAAAAAACGAGACTTTCAGATAGCCCTCATTCTCGCTGTTGACGAAGTAGGCCTTTCCTTCAGCCTGCTTCCACTCTTTGTTCTCAGCAGAATAGCCACGGTTGATGACCGCTACGCCACCGTCAGGACGCATAACATATTCGGCAGTTACATCACTTAAACCACGCTCGAACGAATGATCTAAACGAGCCACTTCGTACCATTTGCCTAGGTAGCTATCGAGCTTAAAATCGCTAACAGGTTGAACATTTTGAGGCATACCCAAACAGCCCCCGAGTGACAGTAGAGCAATGAATAGCAATAAGTGCTTCATGGTTTACTCCGTTAAAAAACCAATACGTGACTGTTGATACGATGATTTGTTCATAATGGCTCATTTGCCAACGACAATGGTTACTTATAAACAACTTTGAAGCGTTCTAACACCAACATCATCTCTTGGGTCGGTTCAATACCCAGTTCTGCACACTCTTTACTAAAAAAGTTCCAGTGTGCTTCTCGCCACCATTGAAGAGACTTATCTCCCTCCCCTTCTTCTGCGGCAAACTCGGCGGAAACATCACAATATCTAGATGTGCTGACAGAGCTGATTTCAACGATACAGACAGGGTTACCCTGCCAGTCGGTCACGACCTGAAGATGACCCACTTGTGGCATCGGCTCGCCTTCGTGACGATACCAATACTCCATGCTGCATGACGCACGTTTTTCACCGCGGAGAATCAGGTCAGCGCACAGGTTAGCGTTATACTCGTCATTGCAATAGTAATCTGAACTAAATGAGGTGTGCTGTGCAGCACGCTCAGCAGGAAGTGAATTTAAGTACTGATTCAGATAGGCCTGACTTCTTTCATCCATGATTTTTCTCCAACAAAAACAAAACGTTGCCGGTAGAGTGACAACATCATTTCTTGGCTATTGTACCTTCATCTTCAAACTGAATGAATAATTCCAACTATAATCATTGCATCATCAAACCGAACGCACATGGAAGGTCAAAATATGTATGGATTCTCAGTCACTTTCAACGGAAGTTATGAAAAAGCAATAACTCGCGTCACTGAAGAGCTTGCCAAGGAAGGTTTTGGCATACTTACTGAAATCGACGTCAAAGCGACACTAAAAAAGAAATTGGATATTGATAAACGCCCTTACATAATTCTCGGTGCCTGTAACCCCAACCTAGCCAACAAAGCGATTGATGCTGAACCAGATATTGGTTTATTGCTCCCATGCAATGTCGTGGTACGAGAAGAGGAAGATAGCTCCATTACCGTCGCCTTTATGGATCCCCAAGCGGTCATGCAACTCGTACAGCATCCTGATGTCCATGAGTTAGCTAAAGAAGTGAAAGGAAAACTTGAACGAGTCCGAGATGGCTTGAACGCCGAATAAACAAATCGTTCTAAGTTGAAGAAAAATATTCGGCTGTTTCGCCCACCTCACTGAATTTGGTGTTAGGTTTCGATAGACTGGTGAGATTGCTCAACAACAATAAGAAATCTAATGGAAAACTCTCTTTCTACGGAATGGAAAGCTGTCGAGTGGGTGCTGACAGACGTCGACGATACTCTGACATGGCAAGGTAAACTGCCTCCTGAAACACTCATCGCACTTGAGTCTCTTCAGCAGCGAGGAATCAAGGTTGTCGCGGTGACTGGTGCGTGCGCTGGTTGGTGTGATCATATTGCACAGCTTTGGCCTGTCGATGCTGTCTTGGGGGAAAACGGTGCATTTACGTTGGAAAAAGGCAGCAAAGGGGTTTCTCTGTCCAGTTCAGTACCCCTTGGCACCATGCGACGACAACAAGCAGAACTTAAAGCTCAGGTGGAGCAGATCCTTGTAGATTACCCCAACGTAAACCTCACGCTGGATCAAGCCTACCGTTTATGCGAAGTGGCCATCGATATCGGCCAGAATAGGCAACCGCTAGACAGTCGCGTTGTAGAAGAGATCGTCGCCAAAATTCATCGTTTAGGCGCTCACGCGACAGCCAGCTCTATCCACATCAACGCTTGGTATGGTGAACATTCAAAGCGCAATGCTGCGTTTCACTTCTTAAAGAAACACGGGCTATCTGAACAAGATATTTTAAATACATGCTGCTACGTCGGTGATTCACTCAACGATCAGCAGATGTTTGAGACCCTGCCACTCACGGTCGGGGTAAAAAATATAGAGCATTATTGGGATAAGCTGAGCCATAAACCTTCAAGGGTAATGACTGAATCTGGTGGCTTTGGATTTGCCGAATTTGCTCAACAGTTGCTTGAACTAAAAGTACGGTAGCACCTCTGGCCTCCAGATCTAGTTAGTGTTGCTCGTCCGAAATAGTCAGTCGTTGATCTTTTAGATTGGTGTATAAGTGGGCTTGGTTCCGTTCTATAAGAACCATCGCTAGTAATGGGTTTAACGCACGAACTTCCCCTTTAACATAAGGTACCGGAATATCCCACACGTTATTCTGGTACATCCCTTCTTCATCGAATTGAACAAGAAACTTCATGTTTACCTCCACCACTCACGCGAGCACTTCATTAATATTAGTTCTTAATTGATTACTTTGTTAATAATAAAGTGTGAACCACTCACGCCGCTGATTCTGGTGCTTGGCTATACTTTTAGTATCAAATCAGAGCAAGGAGTATCACACCATGGACTTCACAGAGAAACTCCGCTTGCGAGGCAAAGCAGAAGAGGATATCTACTTCGCTAAACTCGACTTAGAGCTCATCAAAGCCATGCACGAGAGAGAAGCGGTAGAGAAACATAGAGAACAGAGTGAGACCGAGTGCGAACTCATCTCTAATGCAACTACCAATAAGTAGCGATTGGGTGTCTAACCACGGCAAGCTCCAACGGCTTGGCGAATAACAATCGTTCGTCGGCTTAGTGCGTCAGTAGATTTTCGATCAAACTCGACAAGATTTATCTCACCAGATGATAATCTGCTCGATCCCTTAGGTGTGAAGGATTACCATTAGCGCCAAACTTCTATTCACCAATGGTTGATTATGTCTTTTCCTCCTTGCCCAAATTGTCAGTCTGAATACGTCTATCAAGATCAAAGTCACCTCGTTTGCCCAGAATGCGCCTATGAATGGAATCCAGATGAGCTAGAACAAGCCTTCAGCGTTGCTGATGCAAATGGCACGCTATTAGCAGAAGGCGATAAAGTGACTCTCGCTAAAGATCTAAAAGTAAAAGGCAGTTCATTAGTGTTAAAGATTGGCACCAAAGCCGTCATCAAACGCATTGTCGAAGGCAAAGATCACCAATTGGATTGCAAAGTCGATGGTGCTGGCGAAATGATGGTCACGGCTAAATTCGTTAAAAAAGCCGGATAGTGATTGCTACCCTCCTTAAAAACGGCAACCAATCTGTGATGGCACGCACTTATTCGGGTGATCGTCCGATAGTTAGGCGGTGTCATCACCCATAAGTTCATATTTCTACTATCATTTGTGTTGATGTTGGCAACAGGAAATAAAAATGAAAACACTCAAATGGCTACTCATCGCCACCACCTCAATGTTAGTTCTGGGTTGTGCAGATTCACATTCACTCAACGTCACACAAGATGACACGAATATCAAGTTCGCACCAAACAATGCGGTTTACATCGCTTTGTCACCTGACGGTCAGTATGGCGATCGCTACTACTCAGGGTCAGGACGAATGGTGAGCCAAACCATCAAAAGTGAGCTAATTGGCAAACTCGACAATGTCATCATTGCCAAACAACCGGAGGAGTACAGCAAGGCGGTTGAATTTGCCGCTTCTCGTAAGTTCGACTATTTGATCTACCCAACCATCTTGCATTGGGAAGATCGTGCGACAGAATGGTCTGCCAAAGCTGACCGAGTAAAAGTCAAAATGACGGTAGTCGATGTTAAGGCTGGTCAAGTTATCAAATCGGCGGTGATCGAAGGGAAAAGCGGCTTAGCAACTTTAGGTGGTGATCATCCGCAAGATTTATTGCCCGAACCGACCAAAGCGTTTTTCGCCAATATGCTCTAGTGAGCACGCGTTAAAAGCACTCCTAACTTCGCCCCTAAGCTCAGTATCAACCTGAGCTTAGGGCTTAACTCATCATTAACCGTGTATTGTTCTAGCAGCCAAGTACACTATCGTTAATAATCATAATAACCAGAGATACCTCAACCCTATCAAGGAATCATTAATGCTACCCCTTAAGCGGATAACCACCAGCTTAGTTCTTACCGCGTTGCTCGCCGGTTGTGGCACTCTTCCAGAGCAGATAGAGCATCAACCACAAGTGACATCAACTCCGAGTAGCAGTCCGTTATCCCTGTTAAGCGAAGCATATGCCACTAACCAAGTAACGAAAACCAGCGCAGTGACGTTGCAAGAGAGTGGTTGGCAAGCCTTGAGTCAACGACTTGCTCTTATCGAGAGTGCACAACGCAGCATCGATATTCAGTATTACATCTGGAACTCGGATCGCTCTGGGCAGTATCTCGCAAGTCGAGTTGTCGCAGCAGCAAACCGTGGTGTTAGAGTTAGGGTGATGCTCGATGATATCAACCTCAACGAACGTGAAGCACTTCTCAGTGCGCTTGATGCTCATCCCAATATCGAGATTCGTGTCTTTAACCCCATCCCTACGCGCCGTGGGGTCGCCAAGTGGCTCAACGTATTGGGCGATTTTTCCCGTTTGAATAGACGAATGCACAACAAGTCGTTTACTGTCGATGGGGTTGTATCCATTGTTGGCGGTCGCAACATTGGTGATGAATATTTCGACCTAGCAAACGATATCAACTTCCGCGATCGTGACGCGATGGTCATGGGAACTGTGGTTGGCGACATTGAAACCAGCTTCAATCAATATTGGGACAGTCGCTGGTCTTACCCAGTGGCGCTACTCAATAACGAAGCAATCACCGATCTTAGCCTGATCGATGACATTGCCGCACCACACTACACAAACCACCCTGCTTTGCCACAAGGGCAATCTAACGCGCTCACTTTCTTAAGCAACATCATGGCCAGCATGGATTGGGTTGAAGCCAGTTATATTGCTGATCAGCCAGTTCCCGATGACGTCAGTGACACTAACCTACCCAAAGCAACCGCGAAATATCTCTCGGCACTCGCCCAGCAATCTAAACAGAAGATCGTTCTCGAATCCGCATACCTGATCTTTGACGATCAACAGTTAGAAGCGATGCAAGTGCTGACTCATGGCGGTGTCGAGATTAAAGCCTTAACCAATTCTATGGCGTCTAATGATCTGGTCACTAACCATTCTGGTTACGCGGGTCGACGCGAAGATATGCTCGTACACGGCATTAAGCTGTATGAATTGAAGCCCAACGCCAAAGTGTGTGAGATGTCCACCAAAGATGCCAACAAGTGTGCGCCTGCCATCGGTTATGGTCTTCACTCGAAATCTGCGGTGTTTGACGATCGTGTTGCCACGGTTGGCTCGTTTAACTTTAACCTGAGATCGACTTACCTAAATACTGAGTCACTGCTGGTGATCGAAGACCTTGATGTTGCACAGCGTCTTGCTGACAACATTTTGCAGGCGATGGATCAGGAGAATAGCTGGAGATTAGAATTACAAAACGGTGACGTGATGTGGTCTTCCGGTTCTCAAATCTATGATCATGAGCCAGAGACAGGACGATGGCAGCGATTTGAGTCTTACTTTCTCCAACTGCTGCCCATAGAGAAGTATTTGTAGTCTAAAAGAAAAGGCAGGTAATCCCTGCCTTTTAAATACAACACCTAGCCATTTGATGTTGTTGTTTAAATCAGTTTCTTACGTACGTGGACAACGAGCGCTTCAGCCAGTACAACGACCGCAAAAATGCTCACCAGAATCATCGATACTTTCTGCCATTCAAACAGATTCTGCGCATCATTTAGCACCACGCCAATACCACCAGCACCCACCAATCCTAGAACCGCCGATTCACGGACGTTGATGTCCCAACGAAATAGTACGATTGAGAAGAAGGCTGGCATAACCTGAGGCCAATAACCTTTGAACAAGATGCTTCCCCATGACGCACCGGTTGCTTTCAGCGCTTCAATGGTGCCCATGTTCACTTCTGCGATCGCTTCCGCCAAAAGTTTACCAACAAAGCCTACGCTACGAACCGCAATCGCCATGATTCCAGCCAACACACCTGGGCCAAACAGGGCAATAAACAGCAATGCCCAAACCAATGAGTTCACCGAACGAGACGAAACCAAGAAGAACTGAGCAATCCAGTTAAGCGTCTTATTTGGGGTGATATTTGGCGCATTAAGCAAGGCTAATGGAATCGCCAAAACTAAAGTAAATAGCGTCCCTAACGTGGCGATATGCAGCGTTTCAACCATCGCATCATGAATCGTTTCAGGATAGAAGCCATAGTCCATCGGAACCATACGGCTGAACATATCGGCAAACTGAGCAGGCGCGTCGTATAAGAATTCTGGTATCACTTCAACCGTCTGCCATGACCATACGATTGCAGAAACAAAGCAGAGGTAAGCTGCAAACCTTGCGAGACGCTCACTAAAGGTGAAACGTTGCCATTCTCTATCAATAGAAGCCGTCGTCATTAGAAGATTCTCCTTACAACATTAGATAAGAACTCACCGACAAGGATCAGCGCGATAATAGTGATAAGAATCGCAGCAACAAAGTCATAATCAAAACGCTGGAATGCAGAGAAAAGCGTGCCACCTAAGCCACCAGCGCCAACAATACCGACCATAGTCGAGTTACGTAGGTTTGAGTCCAACTGATAGCTGGCAAAACCGATAAAGCGAGTGAATACCTGTGGCATAACCGCAAACAGAATGACACTCATAAAGCTTGCGCCTGTCGCTCGAATCGCTTCAACTTGCTTAAACGAGATCTCCTCTATCGCCTCGGCAAACAGCTTGGCAATAAAACCAATCGAAGCAAAAACCAGAGTTAAAATACCCGCCAGCGCACCAAAACCAACGGCCTTAACAAACAAGATGGCTATGATGACCGGATGGAAAGAGCGGCACAGAGCAATAAAGCCGCGAACTGGTGTTGAGACAATATTTGGCATCATATTTCTCGCCGCAAGCAGACCAAGAAACAATGAGATAACGATGCCGAAAAAGCTCGAAATAATCGCGATTTGTAAACTCTCAGCCAAACCACTCAATAGCAGATTTGAGCGTGAGAAATCAGGGGGAAACATGCGACTAAGTAAACGCTCACTTTCCCCTAAACCGACCATCAATCGATCCCAAGTTAAATTAAGCGTCGAAATACTATAAAAAAGATAGCCAATCACAGCTACGACACCCAAGCGGCTCGCCCACGATGCCTTAAACGGATTCTCAATCTCCTCTAGCGCTGTTTTGGTCGATGAGCTTAATCCAGCCATGACTCACCTCCATAGATAATTTTCAGGTCATCTTCGCTGATGCCTTCAGGGCTGCCGTCATAATGCACTTTGCCATTGCACATGCCGATAATCCGTTTCGCAAAACGCTTAGCGAGGTTAACGTCATGAATATTGACCAACACAGGGATCTGCTTCTCCTGTGCGAAGGTTTCCATGAGTTCCATGATTTCTACCGCGGTTTTAGGGTCAAGCGAGGAGGTCGGCTCATCCGCAAGCAATATGTACGGGTCTTGCATCACAGCACGGGCGATACCAACACGTTGACGCTGACCACCAGACAAGCTATCTGCACGCTGATTGGCGAAATCTTGCAGGCCAACAAACTCTAATAACTCGAAGGCTTTTTTGAGATCTTCTTTCGAGTAGTTACGACGCCACGCGTTCCAAGAAGACATATAACCAAGACGACCACACAAGACGTTCTCAATCACGGTCAAACGCTCAACTAGGTTGTACTCCTGAAAAACCATACCGATATGGCGACGCTGCTTACGTAATGCCTGCCCACTCAGTTTTGTCAGATCCTCGCCTTCAAACAGAATCTCGCCACTGGTTGGATCGTTAAGGCGGTTAATACAACGAAGCAAGGTACTCTTACCTGTACCTGATGGGCCGATGATGGCAATGATACCCGGTTGGTCGATATCGATGTCGATACCTTTAAGGATTGGCTTGCCTGCCACGTATTCATGAAAAAGGTTATTGATCTTTATTCCGTCATAGCTCGCTACGGCCATACTACTATTCCTTGTTTTCTTATGGGTGTACGGTGCCCTGTGCCCTACACACGAGGGCACCGTACATTTATTTAGAATGATGCGTTTGTTAGAGGATTATTGTGTCTTAGCTTGCTTCGCTAACTCTTCAGCTTTCTTCTTAGCTCGCTTAGCTGCATCTTTTTCAGCCAGTTTTTTCAGTCCGGCTTTGGTGTAAGCGGTACCAGTTGCGTGGGCAATATCACGGATCACTGACCAATCTTCTTGGTAAGTAATTGGTGAGAAACGGTCAGCGCCTTTAAACGCATCGCTCATCTCTTTAGTAAAGCGGTAGCTGAAGAAAGCTTCGTTGATCTTTTCTACAAGCTCTGGTTTCAGGTTGTATGCGTAGCCAAATGCAGAAGTTGGGAAACGTGGGCTACGGTAGATAATTTTTAGCTCAGAGGCGTCAACTCGGCCTGCTGCAACCATACGGTCATACACATCTGAAGCCACTGGTGCAGCATCGTAGTCACCGTTGTAAACACCTAGGATAGATTGGTCATGCTTACCCGAGTAAAGCACTTTGTAATCTTGATCCGGTACGAGACCTTGAGCTGGGAATAGAGCGCGCGGAGCAAGGTTACCTGAGTTGGAAGACGCTGACGTATGCGCGACTTTCTTACCTTTTAGATCCGCCATTTCATTGATGCCACTGTCTTTACGAACGATGGTAATTAGGTTGTAACCTTGGAAACCTGACTCATCACCTTTAACAGCAATCGGTACGTAACCCGCTAGGTTAACAGCGTAGCCCGTTGGACCCGTTGAGAAACCAGCAACATGAAGACGACCTGAACGCATAGCCTCAACCTGAGCTGAGTTAGAGTGAACGGTGTAATAGATGACTTTTTTACCGGTAATTTTGCTTAGGTGTGCCTGAAAATCTGCAAATGCATCCTTGTACAGTGCAGGATCCTCAACGGGAGTGTAGGTAAACACGAGTGTACTTGGATCAATCCACTCACTCGCATCTTTGGGCGCGTCAGCCACTAAGTCTTTATTTTCATCACAGTATCTATCATCCAGTACCCCACGGTAAGTACACTCACTTGCCATCGCCATTGATGGCAGCAGCAAAGAACCAGCGATTAACAATCCTTTTACACTGTTTTTCATATTAGAACCTTACATTCACGTTATTGTTGATGTTCACCTCTCCTATAGCAGGGGTTGTGCCAACTATTTTAATAATAAATATCAATGACTTACTCAAAGTTCGATTTAACCATTTTTAGTTTGGGTCATTTGTGTCCAATTAATTTTAAGATGTTTGGGTCATTTCTGTCTCCATCAAATCGACGCGAAAAAAAAGGGTCATTTGACCCTTTTTATTAACGTTAGATACCAACGAAAACTTAGATATCCATACAGTTCGCGTAATAGGTCACAGTCGATGGCCAATCACTAAACACACCAAGCACACCGACGTCCTTCGCTAAGACATCGAGTACTTTCATCATGTCGCCATCACGCTTGATCTGGTCTGTAACTGATTGATAGTACCAGCCACCGCCTTGCGCCAAAGGCCCTGAACGCTCAAGTGTCCAAGCAATGATATCGAGATCCGCTTGCTTCGCTAACTTGGCATAGTCAGACTGGACGATATTGTTGTTCTCATCAAGTTGAATCAAGGCATACAAAGGCGGAGCAATAATTTGAACACCTTGATCAGAGAGCTCTTTCATATTTTCTATCGAAGCAGCAAAACCCTCTTTTTCGTACATACGGTCATCTAGGTAGACAGCTTGCTTACCAAACTTAGGCTCATTTTTGATCCAGTATTTAACATCATCAAGATTGAATGACTGAACATAAGCTTCATCAGGAGAGAAGCCCGCTTGTTTAAGCTCATCGATCAACTTCTGAGCATACATTTCCTGACTAAAGCCTTGGAAAGGCATCTTCACAGCAGCTGACTTCAATTCAGGAGTCACCTTAACACCATATTTTTTAAACAGTGCAGCACTCTCGGCATGGGTCATCAGAGTCCCTGTTTGCGAATACAGGTCTGTACGCCAGCCTGGAGTCCCGTTCATGTACTCTTCAACCGTTGTCGCTTTTGGATTCGCCCCATCCATTTTGCCTTTAAGAGTCTTAAATTCCGCTAATGTGAAATCTGACGTACGACATTCAACCTGTGCATCTTCACCTGTGGCTGGATTAGCAGGTTTAAATGGTACCGTACACTTCTTAGCAAGCTCAGGATGAGCAAGTACATCGGTTGTAGTATGCAAATCACTTTGTGAGTGACGACAGACCAACTGTTTATCTTTGGTAAAGGTCACATCACACTCTAACACCCCAGCACCCATTGCGATCGCAGCCAAATAAGACTCTTTGGTATGCTCTGGAAACTGCATTGCTGCTCCACGGTGGCCGATAGAGAAGTCGCTACGATAAAATGGGCCGGCCTGACAGCTTTCCAATTTAGTTTTCAGAGGTCCCTCTTCCATATCACTGACGAGGTATAGCGGGCGTGGCCCAACCTGCGCAGGCTCGTTTGCAGCCATCGCCATTGAGCTAACGCCTAGCAATAGGGCGATACTACTGGTTAAGATTTGCTTCATCTGTTGATTCTCCTTGCAGCAAATAGTTATTTGTTATTTATGGCGTTCCGGATTGGGAAAAGTCTCCGTCGTAACATACGACTCACTCCCTGACTTCTAACCAGAACAACCATCCATTTTGCACGCAGCGTGCCAAAAACTTTTCGCTTGCAATTCAAACAGATAAGTATAACGTTTTTATTAAACTTCTATGATGGGTCAATTATGTCTTGTCCCTAAATCTGGCGACTTGCTTTAAAACTCTCTTTGTCCAGTTGATGTTTTTTCATCTTACGATAAAGGGTTTTTCTTGGCAGATTTAAGCGCAGTGACACCTCGTTGATGTTGCCCCCCATTTCAATCAACGCTTCGGTGAGAACGTTACGCTCGTACTGTTCCATCTGCTGCTCAAACGCAAAGCCATCACTGCTCAAGGTGGAAGGCGCTTGAAGATCAAAACCTTCGCCAACGATACCAAGCACAAAACGGTCAGCTACATTTCTTAACTCTCGCACATTGCCTGGCCAATCATGTCGACACAGCTGTTGGATTTGTTCGGCATAAAGTGTCGATGCGCGGGTCTTATATTTTTGACTGGCCTGCACGACAAAATGGCGAAACAAGGACTGAATATCTTCCTTACGCTGACGAAGAGGTGGGAGATTCAGACTGGCAATATTGAGTCGATAAAACAGATCCGCTCTAAACTCGCCACGCTGACTCAGCTCCGCCAAATCCGCCTTACTTGCGGCCACGACCGTGATATCGACCGGAATCAATGTGTTGCCACCAACCCGCTCAATCACCCGCTCCTGAATCACACGCAATAACTTGATTTGCACTGAGATTGGCATACTTTCAATTTCATCTAAAAACAGTGTGCCGCCATGCGCCTGCTCGATTTTACCAATCCGCTTTTTGTTGGCGCTGGTAAACGAGCCCGCCTCATGGCCAAACAGTTCGCTCTCTATGATGCTTTCGGTCATACCGCCACAGTTAATTGCAACAAAGGGCTTTTCCCGTCGTGCTGAATAGCGGTGAAGCGCTCGTGCAATGACCTCTTTCCCCGTGCCAGTTTCACCGTTGATAATGGTATCGACACCCGTACGTGCCAATGCCAGAACTTGCGTTCTAATCATCTCCATCTGGCTAGAAACACCAATAATCACGTTTTCAATCGGTTGCTCCGCCGTGGTGTTTTGAGCTCTAGGAGCATTGTGGATATGTGTGGCGGCAAGGTTGAGTTTTTCAATCAGTTCATCACTTTGGAGTGGTTTTTCAATAAAATCGAACGCGCCGAGTTTGATCGCTTCAATGGCCATCGGAATATCCCCATGACCACTCATTAGGATGACTTCGCAGTGTGGCGAGCGACTCTGAATCGCTTCTAACATCGATAATCCGTCTAACTGAGGCATTCGAACATCGCACAGAACCACCTGTCGACTATCAGGCGAGAGTGATTTCAGACCACTCTTAGGGTCGGTAAATCCAGTGACGGTGAAACCTTCAAGTTCGAGCATTTCGCCCACGGCTTCTACAACATCCAGCTCGTCATCAATCAGGGTGATACGCTTATCCATCGTCATGCTTTTTCGCCTTGTTTAAGATGTACTACAAACTCACTGCCAAACTCAGGCTGAGAGTGCACCCGTATCGAACCACCAAAATCCTTGATGATATTAAAGGCGATGGACAGACCTAAGCCTAGGCCCTTGCCCACCTCTTTACGGGTATAAAATGGGTCAAAAATGTGCGGAATATCGTCTTCGACAATGCCTTTACCATTGTCTTTGACCGCAATGGTCACGTCATTATCAACGCGTGCCACCGAAACTAAGATCAGTGGCTCTGATTTGTTTTCTACCGCATCAATGGCATTACTGATCAGATTGACCAACACCTGCTCTAAGCGAATCGGATTCGCCCGTACGATCTCATCAGAAGCAAGCCCACAATCGAGCACTATCGGTACCTGACGGTTGGTGAACAGTTCTATCGCATCATTGACAACCGGCATGACTTCAACCGATGAGATTTTTCCATCGCTCTTGCGAGAGAAGGCTTTTAGGTGATGCGTCAACGCCGCTACTTTACCGAGGAGCTGTTCGATTTTTTGCAGGTTGTGGGTCGCTTTATCACTTCTCTGCTGCTCTAACCATTTCTGAGCGCTGCGAGTATGGCTGCTTATGGCCGTCAGTGGCTGATTGATCTCATGAGTAATCCCCACACTTAACTGGCCCAATGCGGCGAGTTTTCCTGCCTGAATCAGTTCATCTTGAGTCACTCGCAGTTTCTCTTCCGCCACGCGGCGCTCTTCCACTTCTGCTTCGAGCTTTTGATTGGTTTTCTTCACCACTTTAGCTGTAGCCTGAAACACCTGAAGGGACTTCGCCATTTGGGTAATTTCATCATGACCTTTTAGCTCAATTTTTGTATCCAAATGGCCGGTTGAAATAGCGAACATGTCATCACGCAAATTGAGCAAACGTTCCAAAATATTCTTACGAACGTAGAACCAAGAAATACCCGCAGCAGCGATTAAGCTAAACAGTGACAGAGCCAGAGAGAAGGTACGGTTAGAGGCCAACGAGCGTTGAACATGAGCGATAGAGGAATCAATTTCTAAATTCACATTCGCGGTATTTCGTTCTATCTGAACCGATAGCTGATGAAGATACTTACGACTGTTTTCCAGTAAAAATTCTTGCTGATAATGATGTTCGAGCGCCTGATTCTTTAGCTGAACCAGACGACTTGAACGAGACGCGAGGGTATAGATAACCGATAGTTTTTCATCCAGCGCAGGTAAAGAACTCGCTAAGCCACTTTCCAGCCACAGACTAAACCAATCTTGACCCAACTGCTCTAGGCGATAAGTGGTGTAATCCAACTCATTAAAGCTGCCATCGTTATAAAGTTTTTCTACCAAGCCCAACTGATAAAACAACAATGCTTTAAGCTGGCTGTATTGAAGACGGGATTTTTGCTCTTGAGGAAGACTATCGAGTTCTTCACTGACCTGTTGAAGCAAGGGATAAAAACCTTCAAGCAAATGGCGCAACTCTTTATTGAGTTCTCGAGACTCTTCACCACTTTGATACAGTAAGCTAAGGCTGTTGCTCACTTGCATGATGAGATCTTTAAAGTAAGCGTAATACTCAGGGAAATGTGCCAGTACCCGCCCCATTTCATTGATGCTCTCTTCGACTCGTTGCATCGCTTTGCGTCGTTCAAGATTTGAATCCGCTGCCACCAGTTGCGAAGAGTCGGTGATCACAAGTCTCACCATATCATTCAACCGAGCCGCTTGCTCCAAAGCTGGAATCTCTTTCTCTTTTAGGTCAACTAACGCTAACTCAAGCTTGTCATAGGTGGTCGAACTGAACAGCGCCAGCAATAAGGTCGTCATCGATAACATGGCTAACGCGAGGCCAAGCCGCACTTCGATACCGCGCCATTTGAAACTGCCACGACGTGACCGCGGTGTGTTCAACTCGACAACAGAGACGTCAAGATCTCGATCAACCATCTGATTCACTGAGTTATTCCCACTTCATAAGATTAGAGCTAGCGATAGAGTCCGCCGCTCAAATTAACAATCCATATAAAACATCACTACAATTTATTAATAAAGTAATGATTACCAGATTTGTGGAATAGGCAGTGAGAAATTCTATCACTCAGGTTTTTCCTAATTGGAAAACGCTTTTTTCCTTCGCGTTTCGACACAGTCCCCCCTCTACAGGGCGCAATACAGAGCGATAACCACTCGGTTACTCTTTCGATTTAGGCCACCTTTTACCTTCTAACTACTCTTGCTTAGTGACACTAAAATAATTTGCATATTTAGTGTGGGGAATCTCAATCTTTCGCCTAAATTTAATGGAGTGATCAACGGTAATCTATAAGAGGCGAAGGTATGTTTAAATCGCTAGCATCCAAATTGAGCCAATTAACCCCAGTACAATGGTCTATCGCAATGACCCTTTTGATTCTTCCGGTGGCTGGATATCTGTTCTTTCTCCAGCAGTGGGGTTGGTTACTGCTAGTGGTGTTTTACCATGTCATTGTTTTAAACATTGTCCGTTCAATGGGGGGCATGTTGCAGCACATCAGTCAGGCAGCGCGCCATCTTTCAGAAGGGGATCTTACCGTTAGAGTTGCTTGCGATGATGATCTCACCGCGCCACTCCTACGCACCTTTAACCGGATAGGTGAAGACATCTCTCGTACCGTTCACGCATTGCGCAAGTCAACCGCTCGTTTGGTCAGCGTCGCGGATACCGTGCAAAAAGACTCTGGTATCTCTAAAACAGGGGCTATTGGTCAAAAGAATGATGTCGATACCGCCCGACAGATCATCGAACAGCTCTCTGAAATCACGCACAATGTATCAAGCTATTGCGAGTCAACAGCATCGCTCGCTAATGAAGCAAAAACAAAAGCGGATCAAGGCACCACAGATATGATCGCCTTGGAGACGGCTCTCGATAATGCCAACCAACACATAGACAACTCAAATGAACACTTTCAGTCCCTGATGCACGAAACGGCACAAATCAGCCAGGTGATGGAAACCATCAGTAGCATCGCTGAACAAACGAATCTACTCGCCTTAAATGCAGCAATAGAAAGTGCCCGAGCAGGAGAACAGGGCCGTGGCTTTGCCGTGGTTGCCGATGAAGTGCGCTCTTTAGCAATGAGAACCCAAGAAGCGACCGAAGAAATCCGACAAAAAATCAATAACTTGCAATCTAAAACCGACGATGTAATGGAGACCATGAAGGAAAACAAATCCAGCATGGAACGCTCTCTGGCTATCGCATCTGCGGCAGAACACACCTTTAAAGAACTTAACCTGCAAATCGATGATGTACGTGAATATGGACAACATATCGCGCACTCTTCCGATGAACAGACGAGAAAAACTCAAGATCTTGAGCAGTGCTTGCAACTTATCGCCAACGAGTCAGACAACAACGTCCGAGCGACTCAGGAAACCTTACTCGCCAGCATTACCGTAAGAAACCTATCTGGTGAGATTGATTCCCTGCTACACCGTTTTGCGACTGACCAACGACAGATAGACGCAGAGGAAGCTAAGCGAGATAAGTTGATGGAATGGAGCAGTCAACTGGACATTGGTCTCGAAGAGATTAACCGCCAACATCAAGCCTTACTGCATTTGATTAATGAGTTGTACCACTTGCTAAAACATAACTACGGGTTAAGTTCTATAAAACGAGTGGTACAAGGTCTGATTGATTACACGGCCAATCATTTTAAATACGAAGAGGTACTGTTTGATCAAATCGACTACTCACAAACCAAAGAACACATCGAAAAGCACAACCAACTGGTTGCGCAAGTACTCGATTTTCAAAAGCGTGTCGAACGTGGGGATGACATTGGGGATGAACTGATGAGTTTCTTGAAGAACTGGCTCAGCCAACACATTATGCGTGAAGATAAAGCCTACGTGGACAGTTTTAAAAAGAACAATTTAAACTGACTCGCCACAAGGCTCGTATGCACAGTAGCCTGTTTCAACAAGTGAAAAAGGTAGCCTGTCAGCTACCTTTTTACTTTAAATCCCTATTAATCGATGGTTCGACTGAGCCTCAAACTCACCAGCAGTCCTAACACGCCTAAGCTAAAGAACACCGCTAAGTTCAGTGTGCCAGCATTAGCAAATGCGGTCATAGGGTTAGATTCAACCAACACGTCTAACGGCAAGTTTGTGATGGCATCAATAAATTGGCTGACAAGATCCGTAGCAAACAAGTTGCTCGCCAACAGCTTAATCACATACAGAGCGATCAGCATAATCAACAGCGGTGAATTGACCTTTTGCGAAATCGCCATCGCTATGGTGGCAAAAGGCAACAGCGCTACGCCAACCAGCCACATACGACCAATAAACTCTAGCCAATGACTTCCAACGTAAAACAACGATTCGCCAGTAAAGAACAGAGGGAATTGCTCAGACATCACTAGGTTGATAATCCACATCAAAAAGTCCGCTGCAATAACCAACATTGAACAAATGACAGGAACCACCAGCAGACCGAACGCCAATTTCACTGCGTGCATGTTTAAATCGGTGACCGGCATACTACGCCAGAACATCACACTGCCTTCCTGACGCTCCTTGCGCAGCGTTTTAGGAAAATAGAGACAGGTA
The DNA here is from genome assembly GCF_050113875.1 of Vibrio sp. TRT 1302. Lineage (NCBI taxonomy): Bacteria > Pseudomonadati > Pseudomonadota > Gammaproteobacteria > Vibrionales > Vibrionaceae > Vibrio > Vibrio sp. TRT 1302. The sequence goes on from NZ_JBNJOF010000016.1 coordinate 78,297, forward strand.
AGCAGTATTGAGAGCAATCCACTAACAACTAAAACTAAGTGACTGAGCTGTTTCCCAAGTTCGAAACCCGACTCAAAGCCATCATTCTGGTAGGTCAGTTCATAGGTAACATTGCTCTGGATAGTTGAGTTCATCAATAAACTCAGCAACAGCACCACGCCACAGATCAACAAAGCAACAGGAATACGAGTAATAACCTTATGCTCCAACCACTCTTTTTCTAGCATATAAACATTCGCGTTCATTACACCGCCTCCTTCTGCAACGCTAAAAATAGATCGGCCAGTTTTACATTGTAAATTCGGTCAACATCTTGCAAGTGCTCAGCTTGTTCTGAACGCAGTAGCCAACGTGTAGAGCCTAAACCTCGTTCGCTTGAGAGCGGATTCAATGACTCGATTTGTTGATTCTGATCGTGATTCGTTTCAACAACCACGAATCCTTGGGCAACGTCTTCCATCGACGACTGCAACACCACTTCGCCATGCTTTAGAATCAACACATCCGTAAGAAGGTGTTCAATTTCAGACACTTCATGACTAGCAATAATCAGCGCGCGCTCTCCATCATGGAACCACTCTAGCAAGTGGCGGTAAAAAGTATCACGATAAACAAGATCCAAACCGAGAGTTGGTTCATCCAAAATCAACACTTTGGTGTCCGTCGAAATGACGATCGCTAGATGCAGCTGGACTTTCATCCCTTTCGACAACGCTTTGATTTTGCTATTTGGTCTAATATCCGTCTTGGCGATCACTTGCTGAGCTTTGGCTAAATCAAAACTCGGATGGACACCTGCAGTATAACGAAGCAGTTGTTCCACCGTCATCCACTCAGGCAAGACATTAACGTCTGATATGTAGGATAAATGCTGCATCACATTGGCACGCTGCGCCACTGGTTCAAATCCAAGAACCTCGATATCACCACGATATTGATGTGCACCAAGTAAACTTTTGATTAAAGTGGACTTGCCAGCACCATTGTGACCAAGCAGACCTAAGACCTGACCAGGTTTCAACTCAAAGCTAATATTTTTTATGGCTTCGTTTTGTCCTTTCACACGACCTGAGTATTCTTTGCTTACCTGTCGAGCACTAATTAATACACTCATTGTTTACCCTCAACGTGCACCGTTAACCGTTCAATAAATTCATTCAGTGGAATATCTAGCTGTGTGAGTTTTGCTGCGATTGAAGGAATTTGTTGTTCAATAAAATCCTGTTTCTGAACTGCTTTTAGACGTGCTATTGCACCCTCCGCAACAAACATCCCTTGACCGCGCTTTTTCTCAACTAGGCCTTCATCCACGAGTAATTGATAACCTTTCATCACGGTTATGTGGTTGATCTTAAGATCACTCGCCACCGCCCGCACTGATGGCAAAGCCTGACCTTCCAACCAAACTCCCTGCAAAATCTGCTCGGTAATTCGATCGGATAGCTGACGAAAGATAGGCTGTGTTTCGTTCCACTCAATCATGAATTCTGCCTTATCATTTACGCTTTAGTGATATACATAGGTATAACACTAAAGCAATTCTAATAAATTGCAACAGAAAAGATGTCTCACTCACGCTACTCGGTCTCTATAGATTCATTCCTCCTCAAAACTCGCGAAAGCCACCATTTGTTTTTGACCCAGATTAATAAAAAGTTAACTAGTACCGCAGCAGGAGTCTGAAACCCGTAGAATGCGTGCTCATTTTCGATTTTATGTAAGAGGCGAGTAGTGACACGCGATCAATTTGAGTTGTTGGCCCCTGGGGGAGATATTGATTCTATTAAGGCTGCGATTGCCGCCGGAGCGGATGCGATATACTGTGGACTTGATCGATTCAACGCTCGCAACCGAGCGACCAATCTAACATTGGACAACTTAAACGGAGTGCTTCGCCTCGCACATCAGCACAACTGCAAAATCTTCCTGACACTCAACGTATTGATTCTTGAAAGCGAAATTCCAGCAATTGTGCGCTTGCTCAGCCAACTCAACACCACCAGCATTGATGGCGTCATTGTTCAGGATCTTGGCCTTGCCTACATCTTAAAACATCATTTTCCTGATCTGGATGTTCATGCCTCAACCCAATTGAATACCCATAATGAAGGACAGATCCTATTTCTCAATCAACTAACGGCAAGTCGCGTCAATCTTTCACGCGAACTCAATATCAATGAGATCAGCCATTTAGCTCAGTTTGGTCGTCAGCATAACGTGATGATGGAAGTGTTTGTTCACGGTTCCTATTGCATCGGGTTTTCTGGTATTTGCTATATCAGTTCTGCACGTAACGGAGCATCGGGTAACCGTGGGCGCTGTAGCCAACCTTGCCGTGAACAATATCAACCAACCAACACAGGCCATCACTACCCGCTCAACATGAAAGACAACTCGGCCTTTGGCGATCTTGAAGCCTTAGCGGCAGCCGGTGTTTATTCGCTTAAAGTCGAAGGACGGATCAAAAAATCCCATTATGTCTATACGGTAGTCGACAACTGGCGTCAGCAAATAGATCGCCTATGTGATGGTGTGGAGCTTTCAAGCGACACGAGAGAACTTTACACCGTGTTCAACCGAGACTTTTCAAATGCTTTCTTGCAAGGCGATTTCGGCAAATCGATGTATATCGATAATCCGCGCGATCACGCTGTAAAACATTTCTCTAAAATTTATCAATGTAAGACCGTAGAAGAAGTCCAGCAGGTTAAGAAAAAACTGTACGACGATAAAACAGCCATCATAGAAAGAGTCGCCGCCGCTACCGAAAGCTTCAACCTAGAACAAACTGACAATACTGGCAGTAGCCTGAAAGGTGCGGTAGATGTTCCCGTCTTACCACCCTTGGTTCAGGCTGAAGCACTGGCAGCATCGCCAAGACTATCTGTTCTCATCTCTTCGAACGAAGAAGTAGCACTGTGTGACAACCCAAATATTGACGTTTACTACCAAATGCCGATGGGACTAGCCGATGAACTGGAGACTATGGTGGCCCTTTTTCAAGCAAATCCGAACCTAAAACCTTGGTTTCCAGCGATTTTAATCGGTGATGATTACCAAGCAGCAGGCACATTTTTGCAAGCCATCAAGCCGAAACTGTTGATCACCAATAACTCCGGCGTAGGTATGCTTGCCAAAACCCTGGGATTGCCTTGGGTAGCGGGGCCACAGATGAACACCGTCAATTCCTATTCATTCAAGTGCTTGCAACAAGAGTTCGCGGCCAGCGGGGCGTTTATCTCTAATGAGTTAAATATGAAGCAGATGCGTCATATCAAACGACCTCACAACATGCGCAGTTTTTACAGTATTTATCACCCAAACACTCTGCTGACCAGCCGCCAGTGTCTATTCCAGCAGACGGAAGGATGCCGCAAGATTAAGGTCAACAAAGGTTGCCTCAAGCGCTGTGAAAAACGCACATCCATCATCAACCTCAAAGACAACCCTTATGTGGTACAGAAGCACAGAGGTAGCCACAATTCGATTTACAGCGAGCACAATGTACTCAATCTTCAGGTGCTGACAGACTTACCGCATCTCTTCACGGATGTACTGATCGATCTTCGAGATATTGAGACTGAAACTAGGGTGAAAGTCAGCAAAGAAAACCTGATTGATACGTTCTTGGCGAACCTCTCTCAACCAAGTAAAGAACTGACGGCTCAGCTGCATAGAATGGTTTTCCCAACAGCGAATGCACAATATTGCAAGGGTATATAGCCAAGCGAACCGTCAGGACAAGCTTGAATCCAAATCAAGCACTGACTACAATAACGCACTTTTTTTACGGACTTCAAGGTCGACAAACATGACAGATACAGCTAAACCAGCTCTACCAGATCGCCTATCAGGTAACCCACGCAGCCCTTTCTTTGTGAAAGAGTGCTTCGATCACCAAATCGGTATTCGTTTCAAAGGTAAAGAGCGCACTGACGTTGAAGAATACTGCATCAGTGAAGGCTGGGTTAAAATCGCGTCTCCAAAAGCAAAAGACCGTTACGGTAACCCAATGCTTATCCAGCTTAAAGGCGAAGTAGAAGCGTACTACGTATAAGCGTATCGACCGCAAATACTCTCAAGCTCGAGTCTTCACTCGAGCTTTTTTATATCTGCGACTAACATCGCCCTACAAAGTAGCATTGGAATCCTGCTGGCTGGGAGTTCAATCGTATCCGAACCAGTGCTACACTCTGGCGAAATGAGTACCAACTAAAAAGGAAAGATGATGAATCCGATTATTGCACTGCTAAAAGAGAACAACATCAGCGACGCACAAATCAACGAGATTTTTCAGACTCTGACACAAAACCCTTTTGCTGCAATGGCAACTATCAGTCAATTGGGCTTACCTCAAGACAAGCTTCAGATGCTAATGGCGCAAGTCATGCAAAACCCTACACTGATCAAAGAGGCGGTTGAAGAGCTTGGATTGGACTTCTCTAAAGTTGAAGAAGCAAAAGAGAAACTACAAAGCCAAAACCAAGACAACTAAACATCTCCGCTCTAAAACACAAGCTTTAGACATGGCCGTTACTCCCAATATGGGGATAACGGCCTTTTTCATTGTTTGTTACCACAAACCCTTGCTCTCAAATTGATGGATTTTGGATTGCAACCAAACTCAAATCGTTTAGTCTTTTCTCTCTCAATTCTTGATCATGAGTAGAACAATGCGCGTCGACTATCATAAACGGCTGATTCCAGTCATTCGCTATCTGGAACGACACTTTAATGAACCTCTGAATCTGCCAGAAGTCGCCGCTTTGGCTAACCTCTCTCCCTACCACTTTCATCGCACATTTAAGGCGGTACAGGGAGAAACCTTAGCTGATTTCATTCGTCGGTTAAGGCTTGCGGCGGCAGCCGACGAACTCTTCAAATCAAAGCAACCCGTACTCAATATTGCTCTTGAATACGGTTTTTCCTCTTCTCAAAGCCTAGCTAAAGCGTTTAAGCAACACTACGGGGTGACGCCGAGCGAATTTAGAGATTGCGAAAACTATCAGGCATTTTCTAATTTAGCGCGAAACAGCAAGATTGGACACACGTTGCGCAAGAATGGAAACGAAAGCGATATCATCGAACCCTATACTGGCTCTGAACCAACAATATGGAGCAAGACAATGGAATTACAACAGTTTGATGCAACCAAATTAGCTTACGTACGAGTTACTGGTCCGTATGGCGAAGGTTACCAAGAAGCCACCGAGCGTCTCTATCAGTGGGCTGGAATGAAAGGTCTCGCAGGCAATACCTGCATCTTTATCTATCATGATAATCCGGAAATCACACCGAATGATAAATGCCGTACAGACATCTGCTTAATGGTTCCAGAAGATACCGAAGTTCCACAAAATATTGAGCTACAGGATTTCCCTGGAGGCCAGTACGCGGTAATGCGCCAAAAGATTACTGAGCAGAGCCAATATTCAAAAGCGTGGGATGACTTGATGGATAATGTGATTAACTCAGGAATGGAGAACGATGACCGTCCTTGTTTCGAGCTATATCACAGCTACGACCCAGAAACACAACATTCAGATGTGAGCTTTTGCACCGCCATTAAGCCATAGTTCAGCAGATACTCTCCTGCCCCAAAAGCCTTCTATCTAGAAGGCTTTTTAGCTTACCCAACTAGACTGAATCACAAAAAATAGAACGCATTTTCTAATCGTTCTTGAGTTGGCCGTTGCTCTCTAGACCTTATTGGTTTAAGTTCAAATAATAAAAATATTTTATCTGATTTATGTTGAATAACATTTTATAATTCCAATGAATAATCAACTCAAGTTTACACAGTTTATCGAAACAATTAATCTCATATGAAAAAATACGAAGAACTAGTTAAAGATATCATCAGCAAAATTTGTCAGAACGTTATAGATGTTAAGCTACCATCAGAACGTGAATTGGTAGAAAAGTATGATATTCCTCGTTTTTCAGTTCGAAAAGCTCTTGCTAAACTGGAAGCGATTGGCATCGTAAAGTCAAAAGTTGGCTCTGGTTATTTTGTTAACACCTCTATTATTGGTTCTCCTCTCATCTATAACTCGGTCACAGAAAATAAATTTGGTGAGATTTCATACAAAAAGATAAAGTTAAACAAGCGCCTACCCACAGCCCATGAAATACAGATGTTTTCAATAGAAGAAGATGAATACATTTGGCACATAAGACGCCTTAGACTCATTCAAGGAAAAGTAACACAGATTGAGGAAACAAGACTACCTGCCAATATGTTTCCAAAAATCAACGATGATATTATTGAAAACTCATTGCAAAAACATGTATTGTCACTAGGATTAGAAATTGATAGTTATTTAACAACTTACCAGGCAATTAATGTCTCTAAAGAGGATGCTACTTTGCTAGATTGTAAGCGTAATAGCTCGGCGATGAATATTACTAACCGTGGTTTTTTAAAAACCGGTGAGGTATTTATTGTTAGCGACATCATTGATATTAACTACCAATGTACTTATCACACTAAATTTAATCCAGAAAGCCTGAATTACCGAGATCAAAACGACCGCGAATAGCGGTCGTTTTTCATAGGTTCGAAAAGACATTACTAAACAAGCTTTGCCTTATGGGGTATGAATACTGCCGTCTGGTAAACGACTTTGTGTCCATTCATGTGGTCGATACTCAACCGGAAAATCCTGCGCAGCCTGACGATCCATCTCAACGCCGATACCCGCGATTTCTGAAGCATATAGGTAACCGTTGATAGGCTCTGCCGCGTTCGGGAATACTCGCTGGGTATTGGCTTGATATTGCACGTGTTCTTGTATGGCAGCATTATGCAGATGAACGTTTAAGTGAGTATTCACTGCTGCGCCAATAGGTGTCATATCGGGTGGACAATGCCACGCAATACGTACACCAAAACTTTCGCAGAAATGGCCAAGTTTCAATGCCGGTGTAATACCACCGATTTGCGATACGTGGCAACGAATGAAATCCACACGGCGGTTGATTATCATTGCTTTCCACTCTTCAGGGTTATTGAATAGTTCACCTAATGCTAGAGAAACGCTCGTTTGACTACGGATATTATCCAACCATTCGGTTTGGTTTGGTGGCAAGATATCTTCAATGAAGTAAGGTTGGTACTGCTCGACTTGCTTAGCAAATTGAATCGCTTGATTAGGGAACAATCGCTCATGTACATCGTGAAGAATATGGAATTTCTTGCCATATTTATCACGCAGACTTTTAAACATTTCGAGCGTATTATCCATGTACTGGTCTTGGTCGTAATATGAACCTTGCGTCGGACTCTCTGCTGTTTTGATATTTTCAGGAACACCACCATAAAACCCTAATTGGCATCGAATATGTCTATATCCTTGCTCTAAATATTTATCTACTTGATCATACAAGCCTTCCATCGTATCACTGGTTGCATGCGTATAAACTTGAATAGCATCTCGTGATTTACCACCAAACAATTGATGCAGTGGCATATTAGCCAATTTAGACTTAATATCCCACAGTGCCATATCAACACCAGAAATAGCGTTATTAATAACAGGACCATTTCGCCAATATGCATTAACCATCATCATTTTCCAAAGATCTTCGATGTTATTTGCATCTCGGCCAATTAATAGTGGCTTTAGATATTCATCCACCATGGTTTTTACCGCTAATGGTCGCTGTTGAAATGTTGCGCATCCATAACCTGTTACACCAGAATCTGTTTCCACGATAACAGTGATTAGGTTATGTCGATCTGGTTTTGTAATCACGCACTCAATATTTGATATGGTATTTTTGTTCACTTTAAACTATCTCTAGCTAGCAGAATTTATTTTATATAAGCGTGAAAAAAAACAAATTACAAGCGGTAAATCACACCTAAATTTAACTGGTTCGTTCCTGTTTTGAATTCACCAATAAAAACGAACCAATTGACAAAAAAAGCCATAAATTTGTATTTTAACCGATTTAATGTGATTTTAATCACTAAGTTGTCGATTGGATAAATACGACCAATAGCTAAGATAAACGCAATGAATGAGCCAAAAAAGCACATAGGAAGTATGATGGAATTGACACAAAATAATATCGCTACTGGCGGCGTATCGTCAGGAAAAGTAGATGATTTTAGTATGAAACTAGAACGACTGGTTGAGGCACTAGGCGGTAACGAGAATATCGCCAACATCACCCACTGCATGACCCGATTGCGCTTCAAACTCGTGGATGAATCGAAAGCAAACAAGGCGCAGCTTGAAGCAATTCCGGGAGTAAAAGGGGTGGTTCTAGCACAAGGACAGACTCAAGTTATCATCGGAGTCGACGTTGAAAAGTGGTATTTGGCACTATCAGGCACTGCGACCGCACAACCAAGTACTGAAATTGAAAAAGAGAAGGGAAAGCTGTTCCAAAATGCGATGCGCATTGTAGCTGGTATCTTCGGCCCGGTTGTACCTGCAATCGCTGGTGCTGGTATGCTAATGGGATTGCTATCTGGCTTGATTGCAACCAACGTTATCTCGGAAAGCTCAGATACGGTCTTCTTCTTCCGCTCCATTTCCGTCGCGGTTTTCTTTTTCCTGCCAATGCTCGTTTCTTTCTCAGCAGCAAAAGTATTTAACGTTAACGAATACATTGCGCTAGCAGTAGCAGCGGCAATGATGTCGCCGAAATTATTGGAGAAAGCGACCCTACTTTCTAACGCTGGCAACGCACCAGAGTTGAACGTATTTGGAGTTATTCCTATTGAGCTACTGAACTACGGCGGCGCAATCGTACCAGCAATTCTAGCGGTTTGGGTACTATCCAAAATCACCCCTATGGTAGATAAGTTAGTTCCTGCTTCTGCCAAACCCGTATTCACTCCGCTACTTGCCTTTACGGTAACATCGACGTTGGTCCTTTCTTTAGTTGCTCCTGCGGGCATGTGGCTTAGTAACGGCGCAGGTTGGGTTGTAAGTTCACTACTGGAAGTTTCACCTACATTGACTGGTTTCGTATTTGGTTTAACGCGTCCAATTACCATCGTATTTGGTATCCACCACAGTATGACGCCAATCAGTTTGAACAACTTCGCGCTGTATGGAAAGGATCTATTAATGCCGATCATGTGTTTAGGCAACTTAGGCATCGCTGGCGCGACAATGGCGGTATGGTACAAGCAACGTAAATTCTCTACAAAAGAGCAATCTTCTATCACTCTGGGTTCAGGGATCACAGCCGTTCTTGGTATCACTGAGCCAGCGCTATTCGGTGTGCTCACCAAATACACCAAAGCACTATTGATGGCGAGTTTGGCAACAGGCATTGTTGGTGCGATTTCAGTAACCATCGATACACACCTAACTAGCTACATTCTCTCTTCTGTGTTTAGTCTGCCAGCTTACTTAGCGAGCGGTACGCAGAACTTTATTCAAGCGGTATTGGGCGTTATTGGTGTGTTTACTCTGTCATTCGCAATGACCATGATGTTCGTACGCGTTGACAGCAAATAGCTCTCTCTTCTTAGTTAGTAGACCTGTTGTTACCACTTCCGCAGGTCTACTCCAACATTCAATGAATGGGATTGTATAAGTAATGACAAAACGATTGGCAAAGGCCAGAGGCTGGGGGTTCTAACTTACCAAATATTAATTAAACCAATATGAAAAGACTGCGTTATAGTAAAGAAAGCCGCAAGCTGTCGGCAACTAAGCGTTATATTGGTGGAGAAAACATGGACTTAACTATCTACAAAATGGAGCTTTTATCTTCAGAACACATCCAGGAAGTTACGTCTCTTTGGCGTGAATCAATGATGGAAGCTATCGGTATACAACCCATTCACTCCTTTGAGTCACAAGCTTACTTCCTCGAACATATCCTGCCTAATCGTTATCAAGTATTCGTCGTTGTCCGAATCGATAGCTCTCATCCTGTTGCCTTTATAGCTAGTTCGGAAACAGAGATCAGCCAGCTATATGTTTCACCGAAATTCCAAGGAAAAGGTATCGGCTCGTATTTACTGAACCAAGCTAAAGAGCGATCAAATGGTTCATTGACGTTAAGGACGTTTGAAGTAAACGAAAAAGCCAAAAGATTCTACCGCGCACATGGTTTCGATGTTCAAGTAGGCAACAGCAAAAATGAAGAAGGGCTTCCAGACTTAGAGTGTCGATGGGAAGCTTAGGTCTACAACATAACCACGAATATGGTCTCAAAATACTTTCTAATCTTTCATCCAAAGTTATCTCCAAGCCCATAACTTAATTCTCTTCTTACAATCGGATAGACACTCGGCTTTTTATTCGTGCTTTCACCAGTGTTAAATATGACAGGGCATTGGCAGGTTTGTGCCAATGCATAACGGCATAAATACTGTGAATCGGATTCCGTTTGGTCACATTTTCATGAATGTTTGAGCTCTACAACTTTGAAAGACTAGACTTAGGTCATGATTTAATTCACGCTTAGAAATTATATTTACTCCTCTTTTCGCTTGTTCCATTTATAACTCACCATAACATTAAAATAAGGTTTCCAATGTTTAAGAAACTGTCACTTAAAAACAAACTCGCGATTTCTGCGAGTACTGCCATCATAGTCGGGGGACTATTGGTCGAAGCACTTTCGTTTAACGCTTCGCTAAGCCGCATGGACACAGAGGTTGAACAGCGCCTTGAGAGTACAACGGCATCTTACAATCAGTACGTTACTGACTGGTTACTATCAAAAGAGCGTGCGCTCACCTCACTATCTCAAGAGGTAGACAAAACGGCGATTCTTACGCACCTTAAACAGGTGAGCCACTCCGCTGCTTTTGACAACGTATTCTTGGCCTACCCTGATGGCAGTCAGGAAAATGCCAATGGTGTGGTGCTACCTTCTGGGAATGATGACCCACGTAAGTGGGGTTGGTACATCAATGCTGTCGCAGACCCTAGCAAAGTCTTTATGGACAACCCAACTGTAGCGGCTGCGACTGGCGCAAATGTTGTTTCACTGGGTAAGGCACTCAACTTACATGGTGAGCAAGTCGTGCTGGGGGCGGATGTAGAAATCACCGATATTCTTAACAGCATGGACAAAGTGATCCTCCCGGGTGAGGGCTACATGTTCATTGCCAACGAGAAAGGCAACATCTTTACCCATAAAGATACTAAGCTTCTCAACCAGCCTGTTAGTCAGTTGGGTTTAGACTTCAATACCATTCAAAACGCTTCACGCAGTGGTCACGATGAGTTCATTTCGATAGCTGGAGAAGAGTATGTTCTGTATGCTCAGAAAATAGAGGGCACATCATTAACAACAGTCACGCTTATCAACTACGGTTCTTTGGTTGCACCGTTGTTTGATGCGGTCTGGGGGCAAGTACTCGTCACCGCCATTGTGGTTGTCATCTGTACTCTGCTATTCAACTTACTGTGTAGCATCTTATTTAGACCGTTAAATAACGTATCTCAAGCATTGGAACAGATCGCCAACGGCAGTGGTGACCTTACCCAACGTATCGAAGTGGAAAGTGATGATGAAGTAGGTCGTCTAGCGAACAACTTCAATACCTTTGTAGGCAGTCTGCAAAAGTTGATTGGTCATATTCGTGAACAAGCGCATCTCATCAATGGGCAATCAGACAACAACACACAGCGTTCGAATAACGCCGTTTCTGAGATCCATCAACAGCAGCAAGAGATCACTATGGTCGCAACGGCTGTCACAGAGTTGGCAAGTGCTACCCGCGAAATCGCCTCTCATGCAGAACAAACCGCCGAAGCCGCTCATGGTTCAACGACGAGTACGAATAACGGTCAGTCTTTAGTTCTACGTACTAAAGGGTCTATTAACAGCCTTGCAGAAGAGCTCTCTGAAGCAAGCTCAGTTATCAGTGAATTAGATCGCCACGCACAAGAGATTTCAACGGTTCTTTCGACGATTCAAGGCATTGCGGAGCAAACCAATCTACTCGCTCTCAACGCAGCTATCGAAGCGGCACGCGCAGGTGAGCAAGGTCGCGGTTTTGCCGTCGTCGCGGATGAAGTTCGAGTGCTGTCGCAGCGTACTCATGCGTCCACCGAAGAGATCAAAGCGACGATTGATACACTTCAAAAAACCACAACACGAGCGGTAAGCTTAATGGATAGCAGCTCCAACTTGGCGAGCACCTCAGTATCCGACGCCGACCAAGCAACCAATGCTTTGAGTGAAATTCATGAAGCGGTTTCTTTGATCAGCGATATGGCGACACAAATTGCGACGGCAGCAGAAGAACAAACTCACGTAACAAGTGAGATCACACAAAACATCACTTCGATTAAAGATGTGGCCGATGAGCTCGTTATCAATGCTCAAGATAGCTCACAAGAATCAAGTAAGCTAAAGCTGCAAGCACAAGAACTGACTGACAAAGTGGCAACGTTTAAACTTTCGTAACCATACTTAGTGTTAGAAAAACGGCGAGGCTCAAGGCCTCGCCGTTTTTTTATTTAGATGCACTTCTAGATATACACCACTGCACAGCAGCAAGATAAAAAACAGTGTTATTATTTTATTCATAGCTCACCTCAGTCCCTGACACGGATA
>NZ_JBNJOF010000017.1:0-89456 GCF_050113875.1 Vibrio sp. TRT 1302
CTCCAGAGACTCCAGAGACTCCAGAGACTCCAGAGACTCCAGAGACTCCAGAGACTCCAGAGACTCCAGAGACTCCAGAGACTCCAAAAGAGTCCAGCGTACCAATGCCAGAAGCTATCGAGAATGAATTTGGCATTCCACAAGATGACGACTGGTTAATTGATGATGAGCAGCCAGAAACTATCCAGTCGGAAGATGTGCTGGCTTCACTTTCTGCGGATGAAAATATCAAGCGGGAAGAGTTAGAGCTACCCGATATTGCGCAGCATGATGAGCTGGAAACAGAACAAAATGCACTAGCCGATGCAGAACCTGTGCAAGAGTTCGCAGAGCCACAAGCAGAAGATGAAGCGTTCGAGTTGGATGACCTAGATTTACCAGAGTTTGGTGAGGAAGAGGCATTAGCTGATGAGGCAGAAGTCCCAGCGCTTGAACCTGAAGCGGTTGTTCCTGAGTCTGTTGAAGAGCCAGCCATGGCGTTCGATGAGCTTGAGCTGCCGGAATACAGTGAAGAAGACGCACTAGCGGATGCAGAGCTTGAACCTGTGCAAGAGCTCGCAGAGCCACAAGCAGAAGACGAAGCATTCGAGTTGGATGACCTAGACTTTCCAGAATTTGGTGAGGAAGAGGCGTTAGCTGATGTGGCAGAGGCCCCAGCGCTTGAAGCTGAAGCGGTTGTTCCTGAGACTGTTGAAGAGCAGTCTGTGGAAGAACCAGCCATGGCGTTCGATGAGCTTGAGCTGCCGGAATACGGTGAAGAAGACGCACTAGCCGATGCAGAGCTTGAACCTGTGCAAGAGCTCGCAGAGCCGCAAGCAGAAGATGAAGCATTCGAGTTGGATGACCTAGACTTGCCAGAATTTGGTGAGGAAGAGGCGTTAGCTGATGTGGCAGAAGCCTCAGCGCTCGAACCTGAAGCGGTTGTTCCTGAGTCAGTTGAAGAGCAGTCAGTGGAAGAGCCTGCCATGGCGTTCGATGAGCTTGAGCTGCCGGAATACAGTGAAGAAGACGCACTAGCGGATGCGGAGCTTGAACCTGTGCAAGAGCTCGCAGAGCCGCAAGCAGAAGACGAAGCATTCGAGTTGGATGACCTAGATTTACCAGAGTTTGGTGAGGAAGAGGCATTAGCGGACTCAGAACTGGCATCAGAGAAACTTTATCAATCACCACAAGTGGATGATGAAAACATCGAACTGGACGACTTCGAATTGCCAGAATTTGGCGAGGAAGAAGCGTTAGCTGAGATGAGTGAATCGGACGACCTGGCAAGCGAAGAACGGCTTCAACAATCTGCCCAAGAGCAAGAGATTGAGTTTGATTCCCTTGAGCGACCAGAACTCGGTGAAGAAGAAGTCACTGCTGATGTTGAACTAGAATCGGAAAGTGTTCATCAAGCTCCGCAAGTGGATGATGAAAACATTGAGCTGGATGATTTCGATTTACCTCAGTTTGGCGAGGAAGAAGCGCTTGCTGAGCTGAATGTATCGGAAACATCAGTGAGTGAGCCGCCACTTGAAGAGCCTGTTGGCGAGCAGGCCATTGAGTTTGATGAACTTGATTTGCCTGAGTATGGTGAAGAAGAGGCGTTAGCGGATCTAGATTCATCGGCTGAAGATCTCTCTGAGCAGCAGGATGACTTTGCACTTGAACCCGTTGAGCTGCCAGATCTCGAAGAAATACCAGCAGAAAGCGCTGCACGTCTCGATGCACTGGATATGGCACATCAGGAGTTTGATGAAAAAGCCTTTGATGAGCTGTTGGCGGAAGATGACCAGCCACATAGTGGATTCTCATTTGACAAGCCGATTGATGCGGTGACTTCTGACAGTGCAGGCATGGATATCGACGCGATGCTTGAAATTGGTGAAGACTGGAATGGTTTTAGTCTTTCTCCAGAGCAGCAGGCTACGATTTCGGACGAAATCCCTGATGATGAAAAAGATATCTGGTCTGTCGACAATACCCTTGAGCAGGCACTGGACGAGGATTGGGAAGATCAACCGGACCTTGACGAGTTTAACCCTCAGGAGCATAAATTCCGTACCATCGACGAGTTGATGGCGGAAGTCGAGTCAGAAGAGCAGCAAGAGATTGATGACGAACTCAAACTTGACGTTGGTCTACATGATTTTCCTGATGTTATTGGTGATATCGGCGATCACACTGATGTTGATGCAAACTCCGAGGCTGCGGGTAAACTAGATTTAGCCAAAATCTACATCGAAATGAGTGATTCACAAGGCGCGATTAAATTGCTTGAAGAAGCAATAGTTGACGGAAGTGATGAAATTCGACGTGAAGCGAAGAATTTGATTGATGCGATAAACAATCGCTAATTGGTGAAATGACTAAGGGGGCAGTTTAGCCCCCTTATTTTTTGGTATATACTTCCCGCCCCATTCTTAGGTCAATCAATCCTGTGAGAACATCCCGATGAGAATTGCTTTAGGCATCGAATACAATGGTACTCAATACTATGGCTGGCAACGCCAAAGAGAAGTGAATAGTGTTCAAGAGAAGTTAGAACACGCATTAAGCATTGTTGCCAACCATCCAATTGAAGTCCAGTGTGCAGGACGGACCGATGCGGGTGTTCATGGGACAGGTCAAGTTGTCCATTTTGATACAACTGCAACACGTAAAATGGTGGCTTGGACAATGGGAGCCAACGCTAACTTACCCGATGATATCGCAGTACGTTGGGCTAAAGAGGTGCCGGACGAATTTCATGCCCGTTTTTCTGCTACAGCACGCCGCTACCGCTATATCATTTTCAACAGTGCACTTCGTCCGGGTATCTTGTCTTCGGGTGTGAGTCACTATCACGGTGAGCTTGATGAACAGAAAATGCATCAAGCCGCACAGTATCTGTTAGGCGAAAACGACTTTACCTCCTTTAGAGCGACACATTGCCAATCTCGCAGCCCATGGCGCAATATGATGCACATTAATGTATCGCGTCATGGTCAGTATGTTGTTATCGACATCAAAGCGAACGCATTTGTTCATCATATGGTGCGCAATATCACTGGTAGTTTGATTTGTGTTGGTCGAGGAGAGCAGGAGCCGCAGTGGATCGAATGGTTGCTTGCAGCCAAAGATCGCAAGTTGGCGGGCGCGACGGCGAAGGCAGAAGGTCTGTACCTCGTTGACGTTGATTACCCTGATGAGTTTGAATTACCAAGAGTGCCGATTGGGCCACTATTTTTGCCTGATAATCTGAACTAATTCGTGATAAATTGTCGAATGAATCAGGTCTTTAGTGTGTGAGAAATTGAGTCAGGAAATAGGTACAACCAGTTTTTTGTCTACACTTGGCATTTAATATGCTTTAATCCTCACGCGTAAATTCAGAATTTGTATCCTTCGCATTGAGCGCAGGAGTAGAGAGAAAAGGTCTTCCATGAGTTGGCTTGAAAAGATTTTAGAAAAAAGCAACATTGTTAGTTCACGTAAAGCGTCTATTCCTGAAGGGGTTTGGACCAAATGTACTTCATGTGAGCAGGTGCTTTACCACGCTGAACTAGAGCGTAACCTAGAAGTATGTCCGAAATGTGATCATCACATGCGTATGAGAGCACGTCGTCGCCTTGAAACATTCCTAGACGAAAACAATCGTGTAGAGATTGCTGACGAGCTTGAGCCGCAAGATAAACTGAAGTTCAAAGACTCGAAAAAGTATAAAGACCGCATCTCAGCAGCTCAGAAGAGCAGCGGTGAGAAAGACGCGCTGGTTGTAATGAAAGGCGAACTACTAGGTCAGCCTATCGTAGCTTGTGCATTTGACTTCTCATTCATGGGCGGTTCAATGGGCTCAGTAGTTGGTGCTCGTTTTGTTCGTGCAGCTGAAGCAGCAATGGAGAACAACTGTGGTTTAGTTTGTTTTTCTGCCAGTGGCGGCGCGCGCATGCAAGAGGCATTGATGTCTCTAATGCAAATGGCGAAAACCAGTGCTGCGCTAGAGCGTCTGTCTGCGAAAGGTCTTCCATTCGTTTCGGTAATGACTGACCCAACTATGGGTGGTGTTTCGGCAAGTTTAGCAATGCTTGGTGATATCAATATTGGTGAGCCAAAAGCATTGATCGGTTTTGCTGGCCGTCGAGTTATTGAGCAAACGGTACGTGAAGACCTACCAGAAGGTTTCCAGCGTAGTGAGTTCCTGCTTGATCACGGTGCAATTGATATGATCGTTGATCGCCGCGAAATGCGTCAGCGTATCGGTGGCTTAATGGCGAAGATGAACAATAAACCATCACCATTGGTGGTTTCTGTTAACGATTCACCAAATGAAGCTGCTTATTCTGTACCAGAAGCGGACGAAAAAGGGTAAAGTAACTCACTAACAAGCAACCACAATTTATTGGTTAAAGTTAGATGAGTCAAAGCCAAATTCCTCAAGCCACATCTCCACTATCGATGTGGCTTGATTATTTATCAAACATTCATACCTCTGCTATCGACCTCGGTCTGGACCGTGTCCAAACTGTTGCTAAAGCAGCAAATCTTACCAAACCTGCACCGACCGTGATTACGGTTGCCGGAACTAACGGCAAGGGATCAACCTGCGCGTTGATGGAAGCCATTCTACTAGATGCGGGTTATTCTGTTGGCGTGTATAGCTCTCCACATCTAATTCGTTACAACGAACGCGTTCGTATCAATGGTCAGGATCTATCCGATGAAAAACATGCTCAAGCATTTGATTTCATCGAGAAGCAGCGTGGCGAAGTCAGCTTAAGCCTATTTGAGTATGGGACGCTTGCAGCTTTGCGTCTGTTTCAAACTGAGAAAGTCGATATTGTGCTACTTGAAGTAGGGCTAGGCGGGCGCTTAGACGCTACCAACGTAGTTGATCATGATGTATCGATTATCACCAGTTTGGCGATTGACCATGTAGATTGGCTGGGTGATGACATCAATGTTATCGGTTACGAAAAAGCAGGTATCTATCGTAGCGGAAAACCCGCTATCTGTGGGCAACCAAAAGCACCTTCAACCGTCGCTGCGCATGCAGATGATATCGGCGCTGAGCTGTATCAGGTTGGAATTCAGTATGATTACCAGTTGACGGATCTCAACACATGGCGCTGGGTACATGGCTCTTATCAGCTAGATGATCTACCAGTACCGGGTTTGCCACTGCAAAACGCTGCTACAGCACTAATGGCACTTGCAACAGCAAATCTTGAGCTAAGTGATGTAAACATCGTCAATGGTCTGCAAAACGCCCAATTGCCTGGGCGAATGCAAATTCTAAGTGATGAACCAACCATACTGCTTGATGTGGCGCATAACCCTCATTCGGCAGAATATCTCGTTTCTCGTGTTGCAGAGCAATATCCGAATAAGACGATTCACACTGTGGTAGCGATGCTGCATGATAAGGATATTAAAGCGACTCTAGAAGCGTTGATGCCGGTTGCCTCTCATTGGTACCCTGCGTCACTGACGGGGCCTCGCGCTGCATCGGCGCAGGAGCTATGCCAGTACCTACCAAAGGGGATCGCCTATTTTGATGCGCCAGTTGCAGCATTTGAATCTGCACTGACAAAGGCAAAGGCGCAAGATGTCATCCTAGTCGTTGGCTCTTTCCATACGGTCGGAGAAGTCCTCGAGCATTGGCAGAACAAAGGAGAATAAATGGCAAGCAAGTTTCAAAATCGTCTAGTCGGTACCATCATCTTAGTGGCTGTTGGTGTCATCGTTTTGCCGGATGTACTAGACGGAAAGAAAACCCATTACAAGGAAGAGATCGCGAGTATTCCTCTCAAGCCCGAGTTGGACAGTGAGCTAGAAAGCTTCGAAATCCTTGATCCTGTTGATGATTCGCAAAGCCTTCCTCAAACCCCCGTCGAGGTCGTCGAAACGGGCTCTGATGGTGTCGCTGAAGATAAGCCATTACCCGTTGTCGTGAAAGAAATACCTGAGCGCAATGAGTATCAAGATACTGCATGGATTGTTCAGCTTATGGCACTCAAAAATGCCGACAATGCGAACAACTTGGTTAAGGACCTACAGAAGCGAGGCTACCAAGCGCATACCAAGCCGGAAAATGGTTTTACACGAATTATTATCGGCCCAGATGTGTCTAAGAGTAAATTGGAGCGTCAGATCCTAGAACTGGAAAAAATTACCGGTTCAAAAGGTCAATTGCTCAAATTTAAACCGCTAAACCCATAAGAAAACGTTTGCGTCAGCGTTTTTTCTGTTAAAATGCGCGCGAACTTAAGATGTAAGTACAAAATGAATCCGTTAGATATTGTCATTTTAGGTGTGATCGGCCTGTCGGCTTTGATCAGTTTAGTGCGTGGTTTCGCTAAAGAAGCACTCTCATTGGTTATTTGGTTTGGCGCTTTTTTTATCGCCAGTCAGTATTACGCCAAGTTGGCGGTGTACTTCACCAATATTCAAGATGAGATGATTCGAAATGGAGCCGCAATTGCAGCCTTGTTTATTGCTACGCTTGTGGTTGGTGCAATCGTTAACTATGTGATTGCTCAGCTAGTACAGAAAACAGGCTTGTCGGGTACAGACAGAGTGTTAGGTGTCGTTTTTGGCGGTCTACGTGGCGTTCTGATTGTGTCAGCAGCACTATTTTTTATGGATGCGTTTACATCGTTTCCAGACTCTGAGTGGTGGAAAGGATCGCAATTGGTGCCGGAATTTAGCCGCGTCATTGCCCCTTTCTTTGAACACTTGCAAGCAACGTCTAGTTTCTTATCTGGCGCGGTATAACGCGCCAGCCATTGTCGAAAATCGAGGGTTAAGACATGTGTGGTATTGTTGGAATCGTGGGCACTACGCCTGTAAACCAGTCTATCTATGATGCATTGACGGTATTGCAGCACCGTGGCCAAGATGCCGCGGGCATTTGTACCATAGAAAGCAATCGTTTTCGTCTGCGTAAGGCGAACGGTTTAGTTAAGGATGTGTTTGAAGCCAAACATATGCAAAGACTGCAAGGTAGCGTGGGTATTGGCCATGTTCGTTATCCAACTGCGGGTAGTTCGAGCGCGTCAGAAGCACAGCCTTTCTACGTGAACTCGCCATTTGGTATTACTCTGGCACACAATGGTAACTTGACCAATGCAGCAGAAGTGCGTGAGAAATTGTTTGAGAAAGATCGTCGTCATGTGAACACGACTTCCGACTCAGAAGTGTTGCTCAACGTGCTTGCACACGAGATTGATACCGTAAAAGGAAATGTTGCAGCGGAAGATGTGTTCCGTGCAGTGACCAATGTGCACCGTACTATTCGTGGTGCGTACGCGGTAACAGCAATGATTATCGGTCATGGCATGGTGGCATTTCGTGATCCAAACGGCATTCGCCCTCTATGCCTTGGAAAACGTGAAATCGGTGGTAGTACAGAATACATGGTTGCCTCTGAGTCAGTGGCGTTGGATGCGGTTGGGTTTGACTTCATTCGCGATATCGCACCGGGTGAAGCAATCTATGTGACTTTCGATGGTCAACTTCATACTAAGCAATGTGCTGACAACCCAGTCCTTAACCCATGTATTTTTGAATTTGTTTACTTTGCTCGACCAGATTCGTTTATCGATAAAATCTCGGTATATAGCGCGCGCGTTGAAATGGGTAAGAAATTGGGCGAGCGTATTCGCGATGAATACAGCCATCTGGATATTGATGTGGTTATCCCTATTCCAGAAACTTCTTGTGATATCGCGCTGCAAATCGCACAAGCGATCGACATTCCTTACCGCCAAGGCTTTGTGAAGAACCGTTACGTCGGCCGTACCTTTATCATGCCTGGTCAACAGCAGCGTAAGAAATCTGTGCGTCGTAAGCTCAACGCAATCCGCTCAGAGTTTAAAGATAAGAACGTATTGCTGGTTGATGACTCTATCGTACGTGGTACCACATCAGAGCAGATCATCGAGATGGCGCGTGATTCCGGTGCGAAGAAAGTCTTTATGGTTTCAGCGGCACCAGAAATCCGTTTCCCGAATGTTTACGGCATCGATATGCCGAGTGCAAGCGAACTCATCGCACATGGTCGTGACAACGATTCAATCTGTAAACAGATTGGTGCTGATGAACTGATTTTCCAAACACTGGAGGATCTTGTTGCGGCAGTTGGTATGGGCAACAGCGACATCGCTAAGTTTGAAACGTCAGTATTCAATGGTGAATACGTGACGGGTGATATCGATCAGAACTACCTAGATTTCCTTGAATCACTACGTGGTGATGATGCAAAGACTCAGCGTGAGATTCAGCTAGATTTAGCGAACCTAGAACTGCATAACGAAGGCGCTTAAGAGGGCGCTACGCCCTATGGGAGCGCTTGAATGCTGCGAGAGCAATTCAAGTTCTCTCATCCTTTACTCTAAATAAAAAGGGTTGGCGCCAAGCGCCAACCCTTTTTAGTTCTTGAATTCTTCAAGCGTTCAACTTCTCACACGCATTAGTTGGCTTAACATAAACATTGCGGTAGCGCTGATTACTACAGAAGGGCCTGCTGGAGTGTCGTAGTGCCATGATAGAGTCAGACCAAGTAAAACAGCAATAGAGCCAATCAGTGATGCGAACAACGCCATCTGTTCCGGTGCTTTCGCAAATCGACGAGCCGTTGCCGCTGGGATGATCAACAGTGAAGTCATGATCAGGGCGCCAACAAACTTCATACCAATTGCGATCACTAAACCGACCATTAACATCAGAATCAAACGCATTAGATCAACGTTGTGTCCCTCGACGGCGGCGAGGTCCTCATTGACGGTGGTTGAGAGTAACGAGCGCCAGAAAAAGCCCAATACGGTGGCTACGACAATAACGCCGAGATAAATATATGCGAGGTCTTGCGCTGTTACCGCTAACAGATCACCAAAGAGATAGCTCATTAAATCAATTCGGACATTATCCAAGAAGCTTACAGCAACCAGACCAAGTGATAACGAACTGTGGGCGAGTATGCCCAACAAAGTGTCAGTAGCGACTTGCTGCTGACGCTGAAGTGTCACCAACAGGATTGCCAAGGCAAGGCAGCAAACCGTTAAGGCTAAGTAGAGATTTACGTCCAGTAAAAAGCCCAAAGCAAGCCCCATCAAGGAGGCGTGAGCGAGCGTGTCACCGAAATAAGCCATGCGACGCCAAACAACAAATGAACCTAGCGGGCCTGCGATCGCTGCGATCCCTAAGCCTGCAAGTATGGAAGGTAGCAAAAACTCAATCATGATGATGACCGTGTGTATGATGGGAACATTGAGCGCCTTCACCGGCTACGGGTTGACCTGCCAAGTCATGATGATGGTGGTCATGCTGATGGTGATAGAACGCAAGAGATTGTTGCTGGGTATGTCCGAACAGCGCAATATAGCTTGGATGCTGAGCGATGTCTGCGGGTGCGCCAGAACAGCAAATATGATGATGTAAACAGATAACATCATCGGTTTTTGCCATGACCAGGTGCAGGTCATGGGAGACCATAAACACGGCACAGTTAAAGCGGTGGCGAATAGTATCGATCAAATCATACAAATCGATCTGGCCCTGAACATCAACACCTTGAGCTGGTTCGTCGAGAACCAACAAATCAGGTCTCTGTAGTAACGCTCGCGCAAGCAAGACGCGTTGATTCTCGCCGCCAGACAACGAATGCATATTACTCTTGGCCAAATGCTCAGCGCCGACCAACTTAAGGGCATCATTGAGCTCTTGTTGGCTGTACTTGCCGGCCAAACGCAGAAAGCGTTCTACAGTAAGTGGCAGGGTGTCATTGAGTTTAAGTTTTTGTGGTACGTAGCCAATTTTGATGCCCTTGGCTTTAGACAAAGTACCGCTATATCGGCGCTGTAGTCCGAGTAAGACTTTTACCAGTGTCGACTTTCCCGCGCCATTAGGTCCGATAAGTGTAGTGATTTCGCCCCTGTTGAGGCGTAGACTTACCTTGTCGAGGACGGTTCGGTCGTCGAATTGAACGCAGATATCAGTAAGTTCGACCAATGTCGGCATGAATGGAACTCATTTGCAATTGTTTATTGTTATAATGTAACATTTGTCATTCCTTTAAACCAGTCTGTAATCTCGCTAGCTATGAAACGTTTTCTAATCGCCTGTACACTTTGGTTTGCAAGCCACTCTGTGGCTAACGCAACACAAGTGTTAACTAGTATTAAACCCATTCAACTGATTGCCATTGAAATCATGCAAAATACCTCATCTCCAGAGGTTATCTTGGCGTCTAATACTTCACCACACGACTATGCTCTGCGTCCGTCAGACGTGAAGCGCATTCGCAATGCTGATGTGATTATTTGGTTCGGAAAGGATCTAGAACCCTTTCTAAGCAAGGTGGTAGAAGGGCAGAGCAATGTCCTCACACTAAGCAAAATTGAAGGTCTAGAACTGAGAGAATACCAAGGTGATCATCATGATCATGATGGCCACGACCACGGCAGTCATGACCCACATTTTTGGCTGGGTTATAAACCCACTATTCAAGTGGCAAAGGCTATTGCGGACAAGTTAGCAAGCGTGGATGCTGCTAACGCCCAAGTCTACGCTGATAATCTAAACGTATTTGAAGACAAACTGGCTTCTCAGCAGCAAGCGATCGAAAAGCAACTTACTCCAATTAAACAGGATGGGTATTTTGTTTTCCACGATGCCTATGGTTACTTTGAACAAGATTTTGGCCTCAATCAGCTGGGTTTTTTCACGGTCAGTCCTGATCGCAAACCGGGTGCCAAAACGTTGATCTCAATTCGTAAAGCATTAGCCAGTGAGCAGGCGAAATGTGTATTTTCTGAACCTCAGTTTACACCCGCAGTGGTGGAGTCTGTGACCAGAGGCAGCAACGCAAAAGTTGGTGTCCTTGATCCCATTGGCAGCGATGTTCAAGCCGTTTCTGGTGGCTACTTTGTCTTAAAACAGAACTTGGCGGATAGCTTCAGCCACTGCTTGCAGCGTTAACTTTACCGAAAGCCAAAGAGAGCGATTCTCTTTGGCTTTGTTGGCATCTGTGAACTGATTGGAAAAGTCACGAGTTTTTTGCCATACGCGCTTGTTAATCTTGATAAATTTCCGATAATTATTGGCACAAAATAAATCAAAGTTCGTGCCTTGCACTGAACGTCCAATGTTAGCCTATTGATTCTTGCTGCTAGGGATAAGCCAATTGAATAAACTCTCGTCGATACTGTTGCTACTACTACTGTTTTCGGGAGTTTCGCTAGCATCCAATCTCTCTCCCACGGTTTTCTATCCGTTGCCTACGCAAACTCAGGGAAAAGTGTTTGCAGCGAAACAGCTATTCACTGCTCAAGGCGGTGGGATATGGCTGCAAGATGTGCGCAATCAAATCTTATTTTTTGATGGTCAGGCGATTACCCCTGAGATGGGCTCGGCACTTGACGAGGATGCAGAGCAGGTCGCTTTCGTTGACAATGCCTTCTGGACCTTTTTTCAAAATGAAATCTATCGCACCGTACCCAATCGAGAAAAAGAGCTGGTTTTCAGCTTAACCCCAGGAACCGAAATACTTCGAATTGGTGCCACAAAACGCTACATCTGGTTAGCTGATGAGAGCCACTTTTACACCTACCATGTTGATAGCGGTGAGTTTCAAACCTTTTCGTTGATGCAGCTGTACCAATACAACCAGTCAGCGAAGATCACGATTAATGATGCGGCGTTTATTAAGTCTCGTTGGGTGATCGCAACCAATGCGGGGGTTTACTTGTCGAATGGAGACGTTTACGAACACGTATCAAGCTCTGCTAGCTATTACGTAGAGAAGCTGCACTATTCAGAAGTACGCGATGAGCTGGTGATCGGCTCGCTAGACGGTATTTTGATTTTTGATACTGATCAGCCCCAGCAGCCGATCCAGCGGATTGCAGGGAATCACGTATTAAGTATCACAGAGACGGCACAAGAGTACTGGATAGGTACCGAAAAAGGGCTGTTCGTTTATGATTTTGTCACGGGTGAGATTCGTCGTTTCGAGCAGGGAGTGTGGGCAGGAAATGGGTTAGCAGGGGAAAAAATTTATTCTCTTCTTAATGACAATGCTGGTGGTATTTGGATTGCTACCGATAGGGGAGTCCGTTATTTCTCCCAATTTTCGGACAATTTTGAGCGTTACTCAAACCAATATCTATCGTTCAGTAACAGCAAAGAAAAGGTAACCAAGCTCCTACGTAGTAAGAGCCGTGATGGTTACTGGATGTTAACCAATAAGAACGTCTATCGTGTTGAGCTTTCTAGCGCAGGAACACGCGAATTACTCTATCAAGGCGTCGTCTATGATCTCGAAGAGAGAAATGGCGTCTTATGGCTGGCGACGGAGAAAGGCATTGTTTGTATCGATGCAGGAAGTGGTGAGGTCATTGTTGACAACTTACCTCTGTTCCTAAAACAAACGAGTGTTCGCTTCATTGAAATGGGTCGAGACAATACCGTTTGGGGAGCAAGCAGTAACCAGTTGTGGAGCTATAACACCGCTAGTGGGCAATTGATCCAGTTTGGTTCTGAGTGGATGATCGAAAAATTCCTTCCTGCTCAGCTCACACACATCTATGTGACTTCTCAAGGTTATCTGAGCTTAGGTACTGAGCATGGCATCTACCTTCTAAAAGATGGTCAGGTTCGCTTTGTTGGGGAAAGTATTCCCTATGGCGAGGTCATTGATGTAGAGCAAGTCGAGGAGAATCAATTATGGGTAGCGGGCCGATATGGCCTGTATCGCTTGAACTTATATAAAGAGCAAGTTCAGCCAATTACAATGGTTGATGGCCATATAACTCCCAAGTGTTTGTTAAAAACCGAGCAAGGTATTTGGCTCACTTCATCGGGCGGATTATCAAGATACGCGAACAATGGCAGCTTATTGCAGCATTACGGTGAGCCGTTTGGCTTAATCAGCAATGAGTTTCTTCCTGGATTTTGTAGCTACAGCACGGATAGTGAGCGTGTACTTCTGCTTGGCTCACGAACCAGTCTGGTCAAAGTGGACACCAACCAGCTTATCGCCAGCAAGCTGCCGGACATTCAGGTGGTATTTAGCCAAATTAAGCGCAATCAAAAACTCTATTCGTTGGCGAATACGGAGAGTGTTCCGCTCCAGTTGGGTTACAGTGAGTCGGTGTTTTTCCAATTTGGTGTGATGCCGAGAGCCAATGACGTAACGCTTGAATATCGTCTCAATGATGATTCAGATTGGCAGATGCTTGATGGTAGTACCTTAACCATGGAACATATGATGCCGGGAAGCTACCAGTTGGAGGTCAGGGCATTACATAACGGCACATTACAAAGCCGCGGCGCCCGCTACCAGTTTACCGTTGAACCTCCATGGTTTTTGAGCGTGTATGCCATCGTAGGCTATATAATGCTCGGCATTCTATTGTTGGCATCAACCGCATATTGGCGTTCAAGAGTGATGTCAAAAGCAAACCGAGCACTAAAAGCTCAGGTCGCTCTCAAAACCAATCAAATGCGCCATCAAAGTCGTATCTTGCTCAGTAACAACCAACAGCTACGTAAGCAGTTGCAGGTAAGAAAACTGATTTTTACTCAATCAGTGAGTACGTTAAAAGATAGACTCGAAGCTCAGGCAAAAAACGAGAACAGCGATCCTCGATTGCTTGCTTATTTGAATAGAGAATTAGAACTGCTGGTCAATGTGCGCTCGACTAATGGCCAAGCGCTTCCAGTTTATAACCTTACACTCATCGTTGAGTCGGTACTGCGCGGCTGGCAAGACGAGTTGCTCAAGGCGGGAGTTACCGTTCAGATTGAGGCGGATAAAGATCTGTACGTTAGCGTCGATACTTTTAATCTTGATGAAATCTTTAACTTGTTGTTCGACGGTATTGTTCAGCGTTGCTACCGAAACCAAACCGTGATGATTCAGTTAATGTTGAGGAAAGGTCAGGTGGCATTCTCTATGCTAGACCAAGGTAAAGCGATAGAGGGCAGTAATACCACTTC
The DNA here is from genome assembly GCF_050113875.1 of Vibrio sp. TRT 1302. Lineage (NCBI taxonomy): Bacteria > Pseudomonadati > Pseudomonadota > Gammaproteobacteria > Vibrionales > Vibrionaceae > Vibrio > Vibrio sp. TRT 1302. The sequence goes on from NZ_JBNJOF010000017.1 coordinate 13,960, forward strand.
GACAATGATGCAGAATATTCACTCTCTGGTCGAAAAGAGCGGCGGTCAGTTGGTTATCCACTCTTCTGAGGAGCGCAATTTGCTTGAAATGACGTGGAACTCCAGTGAAGCCTTTGCAGAAAACTCAATCGTTACTGATGATGACAGTGATGATGATATCGAATTTCAGGATAACGATCCTTGGTTTGAAAAGGTCATTCTCCTGGTGAGTACCCACTATGCTGATCCTGATTTCAGCACTTCATCAGCAGCTAAAATGCTGTTCGTATCCGAGCGTAGCCTACAGAGACGCTTTAAATCCACTTTAGAAAAAACGTTTACAGAATATCTGACCGAAGTTCGATTGGACAATGCATGCCGTCGTTTACTTGCTGGTGAAAAGGTATCTGACGTCGCTTTTGAATGTGGTTTTAATGACCCTTCTTACTTTAGCCAAAGATTTAAGCATCGATTTGGCATGTCTCCAACTCAGTTTATTGAAGAGCAAGAAAGCTTTTAAACCATCAGATTAAGATCGGTGAAAGTGCGGGTAGCTGGTATTGGTGAAATGCGGGCTAGAAGAAGCCGTAGAAAAAAATATCGTGGCATAGCCGGGGGACTATACCACGGGTGTCAATGACACCTTCGCTTGCTGCCGGAGTGACGCTTGATGCGCCACCTCTGGAATTCAATGTTGTCTTTGGGATGGCCCCTCGACATGAGTAACTATATCCACTCCGACTTATTTTACTTATAAAATTAACGCCATCTTCCATGATAAAAACGACAGGTTTGTTAAGTGTTTGTTTGTAAAGATTTTATATGCCATTCGGTATATGTGAGAGGAATGGTTTAAGTCGTGGCGGTGTAGGAAATGGTGAGTTTTTGACGAAATTAACGTTAGGCTTTTTGACGTTTTGAACATCGCTATACCTGAAAACATTGATTTCAGACAAGATCTGTTACATGTATGAGAGATAGTATTGAGATCGGTAATAAAAATATTTCTCATTTATATATAGACGGCCTGTTTATGAAACTCTCACAATTACAACAAGGGCAAAAAGCAACCATCAAAGGTTTTTCTGAGCTTTCCAACGACGTAAGAAAAAAGCTGATGGTTATGGGGTTACTTCCTAATACAGAGATTACCTTAATACGTAAGGCGCCAATGGGTGACCCACTTCAAGTGGAAGTCCGTGGTGTCTCTCTCGCAGTACGCACCAAGATTGCAGACGCAATCGCAGTGGAGGTGGAATGATGGAGTATAAAATCCTAACGGTCGGTAACCCAAATAGCGGAAAAACCACCCTGTTTAATGGATTGACTGGTGCCAAGCAGCAAGTCGGTAACTGGGCGGGTGTGACTGTCGAGAAAAAAACAGGTAAGTATTCCCACTCTAGCGACGATTTTCTTCTCACGGACTTGCCAGGTATATATGCGCTTGATAGTGGTAATGATGGCAACAGTATTGATGAGTCAATTGCGTCTCGCGCGGTTCTAACTCACCCAGCCGACCTGATTATTAACGTCGTTGATGCGACTAGCCTCGAACGTAGTCTTTATATGACTTTGCAGCTGCGTGAATTGGGTCGCCCGATGATTGTTGTGCTAAATAAAATGGATGCGTTAAAGCGTGAACGACAAACGATAGACTTGAAAGCGCTAGAAAAAGTGCTCGGTTGTCCGGTGTTTGCGATTTCTGCCAACAATAAATCACAAGTTCAGTCTCTCAAAGAACGTCTTCACAAAGCGCTTATTCAGGGCGTCGCGCTTGACGAACTTCGTCTTAACTACGGCGAAGCATTCGAAGCGTCCATTGCGAGTCTAGAGCCAATGTTTGCAGACCAAACAGAAGTCTCTCCTCGAGCGTTGGCTATTCGAGCGCTTGAAAACGATCTGTTGGTGCTCAACTCATTACCACAACTTAGCCGCGAAACCATCGTTGCAGAGCAGCGCAAAGCTGAACTGGATATCGACTTGTTGGTGGCGGACGTAAAATATACGTTTCTTCATCAGCAATGTCAGAAGGTGCGCCGCAGTGAAGGTAAATTAAGTCATAGCTTCACTGAGCGAGTCGACAAGGTTATTTTGAATAAATGGATCGGCGTTCCTTTCTTCTTTGTTGTTATGTACTTAATGTTCATGTTCTCTATCAACATTGGTAGTGCTTTCATTGATTTCTTTGATATTGGCGTCGGCGCACTACTGGTTGATGGTGGGCATTACTTGCTTGATGATCACTTGCCGGTTTGGTTAGTGACGTTGATTGCTGACGGCGTGGGTGGCGGTGTGCAAACTGTAGCGACCTTTATCCCAGTGATCGCTTGTCTCTATTTGTTCCTCGCTGTGCTAGAGAGCTCGGGCTATATGTCTCGAGCAGCATTCGTACTTGATAAAGTGATGCAAAAAATAGGGTTGCCGGGTAAGGCATTTGTGCCTTTGGTGCTCGGCTTCGGCTGTAATGTACCGTCTATTATGGCAACCCGTACCCTTGATCAGGAACGTGAGCGTAAGCTAGCGGCATCAATGGCTCCGTTTATGTCATGTGGTGCTCGTCTACCCGTATATGCACTTTTTGCCGCTGCATTCTTCCCTGAAAGCGGTCAAAACGTGGTGTTTTCACTATATCTATTAGGTATTGTCGCGGCAGTTATCACTGGGCTTGTGCTTAAAAACACCCTCTATCCAGGTTCGAGTGACAGCTTAGTGATGGAAATGCCTGACTACGAATTGCCAACAATGCGTAATGTGGTGATTAAAACGTGGCAGAAGTTGAAGCGTTTCGTTATGGGAGCGGGGAAAACGATAGTGGTTGTTGTCACCATTCTAAGCTTCCTAAACTCAGTTGGTACGGACGGCAGCTTCGGCAACCAAGACAGTGAGAATTCGGTGCTATCTACCGTATCAAAAGTCGTCACGCCAGTCTTTGCGCCAATTGGTATCGAACAAGACAACTGGCCAGCAACTGTTGGTATCATTACTGGCATTTTTGCAAAAGAGGCCGTGGTCGGTACGCTGAACAGCCTATATGCGCCAAGCGATGAAGAAGCGGGTGAATACGATTTAATGGCTAGCCTTGAGGAAGCCGTGATGTCGATTCCCGAAAATCTTGCTGGCCTGAGCTTCTCAGACCCATTAGGTATTGAAGTTGGCGATTTGTCTGACAGCAATGCAGTTGCAGAAGAACAAGAGGTCGATGCGTCTATCTTTGGTAACTTAAAAGGGCATTTTGTGTCCGGTAATGCAGCGTTTGCTTATCTTATCTTTATCCTGCTTTACACTCCATGTGTTGCTGCCATGGGCGCATACGTTCGTGAGTTTGGCGTGAAGTATGCTCGTTTTATCGCTGTTTGGACCATGGGACTGGCTTATGGTAGTGCTGCTGTTTATTACCAAGCGACACACTTTGGCGATCATCCGGTCATGAGCGCAGCATGGATCTCAGCGATTATTTTGGCTGGCTTTGTTACCTACCGAGCGTTAAAAGTGGTGGGTAAGAAGCAAGTACAACAGTTAGAGGTGCAAATTGCATGATACTGGCAGAGTTAAAGCAGTTTATTGATCAGCAGGGCAGTGTCTCCCAACGCGAACTTGCCAAAAAGTTCGGATTAAGTGAAGACGGTGTTGACGCCATGCTATCCGTTTGGATTCGTAAAGGGGTGATTTCTCGCCTTGTTGATACCAACGCCGCGAACCATGTTATGAGGGTTAGGTATACGAAAGTGGATCCTAATGCGCTCGCTTTGACTGTGACAATGTAGACGATACTGAGTGACAATAAAAAACCGTTCTAGCGAACGGTTTTTTTGTATTCGAAACGATTTGAATGTTTAGTCGCGCTGGAACAAGCTACTTAGTGATAATACATTGCCGATGCGTGTTTGCAGATCCGCTTGCTCTTCTTCGCTTCGGAACTGACCAGAAGTGTTGCCCCAAAGCGGGCCAGGCCAAGCAACATCCTCTTTAAAACGGGCGATATGATGGATATGCAACTGAGGTACCATATTTCCCAATGCACCCAAGTTGAGTTTATCCGGCTGAAACGTTGCCTCCAAAGCTTGGCTAACGGCTTGAGATTCTAATAGAAACTGCTGTTGTTCTTGCATAGGGAGGTGATGCAGTTCTTTGAGATTGGCGCGTTTAGGCACCAAAATGACCCAAGGTACGGCATTGTCGCGATGTAAAAGTGCCACACACAGAGGAAAGTGACCAATGACTGTGGTGTCCTTTGCCAGTTGAGGATGAAGTTCGAAGCTCATTGTTGTTGTCCGATATTGTGTTAACGACATCAGTATACGTCAGATAAAACAAAAGGTTGACGCTTTCACGTCAACCTTTCAAATTTATTGGTTTCTCGATTCTCTTACATACGTTCTAGAGTTTCGATACCTAGTAGCGACAGACCTTGCTTAATTGTCTTAGCTGTTAATGCAGCTAGCTTCAGACGGCTCTGTTTAACAGATTCGTCTTCAGTGTTAAGAATTGGACATGCCTCGTAGAAACTAGAGAACTGACCCGCTAGTTCGAACAGGTAGCTACACATGATATGTGGTTGACCTTCACGAGCAACTGACTGCACCGCTTCATCAAACTGAAGAAGTTTCGCGATCAGGGCTTTCTCTTTCTCGTCGGTCACTTTGATTTCGCCGCCTAGGTCATCCATAGAGATGCCTGCCTTAGCGAAGATCGAAGATACACGAGTGTAAGCGTACTGCATGTAAGGCGCAGTGTTGCCTTCAAACGCGAGCATGTTATCCCAGTCAAACACGTAGTCTGTAGTACGGTGCTTAGAAAGGTCTGCATACTTAACAGCCGCCATCGCAACAGTGGTAGAGATTTTTTGCTTCTCTTCTGCTGCCAGATCAGGGTTTTTCGATTCAATCAGTTTCGCTGCACGCTCTTCTGCTTCATCAAGGAGGTCAGCAAGGCGAACAGTACCACCTGCACGAGTCTTAAATGGCTTACCATCTTTACCTAGCATCATGCCAAACGCGTGGTGCTCTAGAGTGACCTCTTCAGGTACGTAGCCGGCTTTGCGAACGATCGTCCAAGCTTGCATTAGGTGCTGATGCTGACGAGAGTCGATGAAGTAAAGCACGCGGTCTGCACCAAGCTCTTCGTAACGGTATTTAGCACATGCAATGTCGGTAGTGGTGTATAGGAAGCCGCCATCGCGTTTTTGGATGATAACGCCCATTGGATCGCCATCTTTGTTCTTGTACTCTTCTAGGAATACAACTTGTGCGCCGTCATCTTCGACAGCCAAACCTTTTTCTTTTAGGTCTGCAACGATGCCAGGAAGCATGTCGTTGTACATACTTTCACCCATTACGTCATCACGAGTCAGTGATACGTTTAGGCGGTCGTAGTTACGCTGGTTCTGAATCATTGTGATATCAACCAGTTTCTTCCACATTTCACCGCAGAACTCATCACCACTTTGTAGTTTAACTACGTAGTTACGAGCCTTAACAGCGAACTCTTCGTCTTCATCGTACAGTTTCTTAGATTCACGGTAGAACGCTTCTAGGTCAGCAAGTTCCATTGACACTTCGCCCGCGTCTTTCTGAACACGCTCAAGGTTAGCGATAAGCATACCGAACTGAGTACCCCAGTCACCGATATGGTTAGCACGAATAACTTTGTGACCTAGGAATTCTAGTGTACGAACAACAGCATCACCGATGATGGTTGAACGTAGGTGGCCAACGTGCATCTCTTTAGCAACGTTAGGAGCTGAGTAGTCAGCAACAATAGTCTGTTGCGCTTCAGCAGCAACACCAAGACGGCTATCCGCTAGTGCAGCGTCAGCTTGCTTAGCCAGAAAATCTTCGCTTAGGAAAATGTTAATAAAACCAGGACCAGCGATTTCAGTCTTGCTCGCGATACCTTCAAGATCCAGAACATCCAATACTTTCTGTGCAAACTCGCGTGGGTTAGTACCAAGTTTTTTTGCAACGCCCATTACGCCGTTTGCTTGGTAATCACCAAACTGAGGTTTTGCAGATTGGCGAACAGCCGCAGGACTTCCTGCAGGTGCGCCAGCGGCTTCAAGAGCCTGAGATACTTTGTCATTAATAAGTGCTTGGATATTCACACGCGCTTCCTTCAATTCTGGGAATTGGTTGGCTATGCATTCTTAGTTATCCGGATGCTTAACGCACGATCACTGGATAATATCCACTGAGTGGAATGAATGCATATCTCGATCTAGTTCATAAATTTGGCGCACATAATACCAACTTTATTGCTGCGCTTATAGGGAGTGAACTGGGAAATTTTCTACTTTTCCTGACGATCTTGTTAGTATTGGGGGAAAATCAACGCATTGGATACCAAAAAATGTCACAGCAGCTGAAAAACGCGCAATTAATGCCTTCGCAGATGAAACTGAACCTCGAACAATTTATGCATAAAATTCAGAGTTTAAGCGATATCTTGCATATAAATCTTGCGCCTTTCCAAGCGGATCATATCGCATTACGTATTAACGACCGCGAGTTGGCCGAATTAGCACATCAAGAGTGGCAAAAAGAGGGAAAAGTTATCTCTGAAGCTGAGATTAATGGTCGTCCGATCATCGTGATTCAGTTTGATACACCTGTGAAAGGTTTAGATTGGACGATTGAGTGCTTGGAACTGCCATATCCTGCTGAGGGTAAGACGTATCCTGAGCAGAGCTGGGAACATGTAGAGTTTGTGATCCCGTCACAAGCAACGACAGCGGAAGAGTACTTAGCTGATATTCAGCAACAATTTCCTCAGCTAGGTCATGCTTGGGACAGTCTTGCAGACAAGGGTGTGAAAGTGAAACTCTCAAGCCCGAAAGGTGAGGGGGAGCGCTTAAATAACCCAACAGTCGCATTCAAATATAAAGGGGTGTGCATCAAGCTACACCCGCATTCATTAAAGAACATTGTTGAGTCTGAACAATCAGCCTAACTCGACATCTTTAGGTCTGAGTTGAAACTCTTCGATCGAACCAATCTCTAGGCCTAAGTCTAGTTTCTCGGACTCATGATGCGCATTACCTTGTGTGTGCATTATGAGTCGATTTGCGGTTCGTGGTTTGAGTTCATTGACCACGAATCGAATCATGTCTGTTCTGGTTAGTCTCTTCAACTCATCAAGGACTAAATCTCTTTGATTGAATTCAATATCCTTGTTGCCAATCGCTACCCACAGTCGCTGAGCTCGACCGCGCAGTGTTGTGTCAGGTGTGGCTATTTGGTTCCAAAGACCTCGTTTACTGCTATGCCATTGATATTCATTGAGTTCTAACAACACCATGTAAAATGCATTGAGGAACTCATCAATGGAACGAATCAGTTCCGCCGGTGCTGCATTGGGTGATTGCACATACAGCGCGATACCGGGATGGCGATTCAGTGGCAGGTTGCCCGTCCCAACCATATATCCTAACTGTTGCTTGGTGCGAATTTCATGGAAGAAGGTCGCAGACATCAAGTGATTCGCAAGCGAGTAAAGCGCAATGCTGCGAGGACTGGTGTCATCGCATTGGTAGTAAAGAACGGTGGCTGAATCCTCTTGGTCACAAAACACTTCTCGTTGGAATGATCCATTCTTGCCTAACATGACCAATGGTCTCAGCGCTTCTTCATACTGCTGGTTCTGCACTCTCAAAGCATCTTTTAGCGTCGTACCGAGAGACAAAGCGTCTGCCTTGGTCCAATCCCCATAGACAAACATTTCAACATGCAGCTCCGCCAGAATCGAATCTACGAAACTAGAGAGCTCATCGACCTTGATGGTTTCCAACGCTTCTACCAGCACAGCATAGGGAGGATTGTTTGGCTGCAAGATGCCAGTTAATGCGTTGAATAGTTGCGATATAGGGCGATCTTGAGCCGAATTTAACCAGTTTCTTAAAAGCTGTTGCTTTATGTTATCAAAGCGAGTTTCGCTAAAGTCCCGTTGAGCAAAGCGACTGAGGATCAATCTCATTAATTCAGGCTGCTTTTGACTAAAGCCAGAAATGGTGAGGGTTACGCCACCTTGATGGGCATACATGTTGTACCCCATACCCGCGATCTCAGCTTGGTATGTGTTGGTTGCTAGGCTATCGAGGAACATCTCGACACAAAGACGAGTTTTAACAATGTTGCGTGGATTGGCGACCGCATGAGGGCTGTCAATCGCAATGTAGATAACCCCTTTAGGCACACGAAACTCAGTGTCTTGCAGATGCCACAGTTTAAATCCGGGTAGCTCTTCTAGCACCTGCGGTGTTTCGTGCGGAGTTTCTAACGGCTTCGGATCTAAATCAAAGCAGATAAATGGGTTTTTATCCGGTAGAGCAAAGGTAAGGTTACTGCTTTCTGTGAAAAACGCTTTTTGTTCGGCTGAGAGTGGCGTAACACCGTAGGGCGTAAAATACCATTTAGCTTTATTTGGGTAGTCATAACCCTTTGCGACGAGAGTTGCTCGGAGATTCTCAGGAGTAAAGTAGTCAAACAGTGAGGTAAGAAGCTCGGGATCATAGTGGTTCATCATGAAGTCACCATAGATCACATCCTGCTCACGATAGTGCTGCATGTTTATCACTAAATGGCTGACTAAATCGAGCGGTCGAGTCGGTTCTTGGAAACGGAAGGCGGACTCAAGAACGGCCTGTTTCTCAAGGTAGCGCCACTCTGCCATCCCATGTTCCTTGATCAGTGCTAGGTAACTGAATACCGCTTGGATGATGTCGTCGGTATGATCGAGTCCATTTGGCGTTAACGCACAGCTCACTGAAAACTCGCGATAGTTACTACCACTGGTACCGCCTCCGGCAGATAAAGAGGTAATCCAGCCTTGCTCTTTGAGAGCCATCATTAGGCTACCACTGCCTTCGTAACCCAATAAATGGGCGAAATAGGAGAGGGGTTTAGATTGGTAATACTGATCCATGCTTGGCATTGGGAACGTCAGTATGAGTTTGCGTATCTCTTTTATCGGTTCAATGTTAACCAAGATGCCCGTCGAATCCTCTTGGCAATAAGGAGCGGTAATCTCTTTGTTGACGAGTTTATGATTCGGAATGGCAGTGAACTTCTCAATACACCAAGATTCGAGTTGGTCGAGATCTTGAGGCCCGGTGATTGCTAGCGTCATCAAATCGGCTGAATACTGCTCGAAATGAAAAGCGACGATCTCATCACGAATCGATTTGCCTTCTCTATCCCCCAATGTTTCTAGGTTGCCCACCGAAAATTTACTAAAGGGATGCTCGGGATTGACCAGCTCCTTGTGCACTTGATAAAGACGGCGAGAATCGTCATTTAACTTGAGTTTGTACTCTGACTCAACGGCTTGGCGCTCTTTGTCCAGCGCTTCAGGGTTAAATAGCGGGGCGGTAAAAAATTGACTGAATCTATCGAGACCGGCTTCAAAGGCATTGGGTGAAACGTCAAAAAAGAAACACGTATGTTCCGTTCCCGTCCAAGCATTGTTGCTGCCGCCATGCTGGTTAATATAACTTTGGAATTCGCCAACTTTCGGGTATTTTTCTGTGCCGAGAAATAGCATGTGTTCGAGATAATGCGCCAACCCTTCTCGTTCGACGGGGTCGTCGAAGTGACCAACATTGACTGCTAATGCCGCTGCGGATTTCTGCGCACTGTTATCGTGGATCAATAATACTCGAATGCCGTTAGTCAGAGTTAAGTAACGGTATTGATTGGTATCATTTGGACTAATGTGCACGATACATTCTCCGAAAGTTAAGCGAGGCTACCATGAGCGATAGGGTAATTATGACTCGGATACCGCTGACTGCAAACTATCTGTTTGAGAAATATGAGCAAAATGAGTGATAGAAATAGAATGATCTGACTTTAAAGAGTGTTAAGAAAGTCAGAGTCTTTCATCTTGGAGTTGATATAATTATTCATAGCTCAACAAACTATCGTGGCTAAGAAACATCGTCACACAATAATAAATCAAGCTGCCATACAAGCAGCCACATAACAATAACCGCATCGATGTGTAATGCGGGGATAGCATTAGGAATAAGCCATGAAAATTTTCATTATGCGTCATGGAGAAGCGGAACATTTTGCTGACAGTGATGAGCAACGAGAGCTGACGGATCGCGGCAGAAGTGCATCTCTAGCGGTAGCCCGAGTCTGTGCGGATAAAGGTTTTGCTCACTTTGATCGAGTACTTGTAAGCCCTTACATTAGAGCGCAGCAAACTTGGCAAGAAATCTCAGCTTGCTTCACCACTGATCATGTAGAAACGTGCCCAGATATCACCCCTTACGGTGATTCAGAACAGGTAGCCGATTACGTTGCTGCATTGGTCGACCTACACAAATTGGAGAGCGTTCTGATTGTTTCGCACCTTCCTCTCGTTGGTTATCTAACCGCTGAGTTTGTTACGGATATGATTCCGCCAATGTTTCCAACATCGGGTCTCGTGTCGATTGACTACTCGCCGCAAAAGTTAACTGGCGAGTTGATGTTTAATATCCACCCATAGTTCGTTTGTGGCGTACTACAGCCCAGTTTTTTTTGAGTTTGGTCGCTGTGTATGCCTAACGTCTCTTCGCGTGAACCTTGTAGGTGTTTCGTTGCCCATTCCTCAGCCATAAATTTGACAGGATTAATGGACTGGATATTGCATAGCCAAACCAAGTTGTTCTTTTTATCCAATATTGTAGCTACCTAACTATGAAGTTTTCCCTGCCGTTTGCTGACAAGCTGCCTTCGATTCCACAACGTGCTATGCCAGCGATTGGCGCACCAGTCATGGTTTTGGCTACGTTGGCGATGGTTATATTGCCAATTCCTGCCTTCCTACTCGACTTGTTTTTCACCTTCAACATCGCGTTGGCCATGGTGGTATTACTGGTAACGGTTTACACCCGCAGACCGCTTGATTTTGCTGCCTTTCCTACCGTGCTGCTGATCGCAACCCTATTGAGGCTAGCTCTTAACGTTGCTTCAACCCGTGTTGTTTTACTCTATGGTCACGAAGGCGCTGGCGCCGCAGGTAGCGTTATTGAAGCGTTTGGTAGTGTCGTTATTGGTGGTAACTATGCGGTTGGTTTAGTGGTGTTCCTCATTTTGATGATCATTAACTTTATGGTTGTTACTAAAGGTGCGGGACGTATTTCAGAAGTTAGTGCTCGCTTTACCTTGGACGCGTTACCGGGTAAACAAATGGCAATCGATGCCGATCTTAATGCCGGCCTGATTGACCAAGACCAAGCAAGAACAAGACGTCAGGAAGTCACCAAAGAAGCAGACTTCTATGGTTCGATGGACGGTGCGTCAAAATTTGTTAAAGGTGATGCGATAGCGGGTATCTTGATCTTATTCATCAACATCATCGGCGGTTTGTCGATCGGTATGGTGCAATACGACCTTGGTTTTGGTGAAGCGATAGAAATCTATACGCTATTGACGATCGGTGATGGTTTGGTTGCTCAAATTCCGTCGTTATTGCTCTCTATCGGAGCGGCGATTATGGTGACGCGCCAAAATACCGATGAAGACATGGGCCAACAGGTCGTGTTCCAGATGTTCGACAACCCTAAAGCACTGATGATCACCGCTGGTATTCTTGGTGTGATGGGGATCGTACCGGGCATGCCGCACTTTGCTTTCCTGTTATTGGCATCGTTGGCTGCGGGCGGCGCATACTGGATTAATCGCAAGCAGAAACGCGCTGCGGAAAAAACATCACTTCCAGCGACGACCGAACAAGACTCGCCAACGCCTAAGGAACTGTCATGGGATGACGTTCAACCCGTCGATATTGTTGGGCTTGAAGTTGGCTATCGTTTGATCCCGCTTGTTGACAGAGACCAAGGTGGTGAGCTGTTAGAACGAGTTAAAGGGGTAAGAAAAAAACTCTCTCAGGATTTTGGTTTCTTAATCCCAGCGGTCCATATTCGTGACAACCTAGAACTCACACCGAACAGCTATCGAATTACTCTTATGGGGGTCGCGGTAGGTGAAGCAGAAATCAGACCGGATATGGAATTGGCAATCAACCCTGGCCAAGTCTATGGAATGATTGACGGTGAGCCGACGATTGACCCAGCGTTCGGCCTTGAAGCGGTTTGGATTCGTGAAGAGCAACGAGAGCATGCACAGGCGCTCGGATATACCGTTGTTGATTCGTCAACCGTACTGGCGACTCACTTGAGTCAATTACTTACCAATAATGCATCTCAGCTCATTGGTCATGAAGAAGTGCAGAATCTTCTCGAAATGCTCGGACGCAGCACGCCTAAGCTGGTGGAGAGTTTTGTACCAGACCAGCTTCAATTGGGTGTTGTCGTAAAAGTGCTGCAAAATCTACTCAACGAGGCGGTCCCGATCAGGGACATTCGAACCATAGTTCAAACCTTGTCCGAATACTCCAGTAAGAGTCAAGAACCTGACATTCTGACCGCGGCTGTTCGCATTGCGCTTAAACGACTAATTGTTCAGGAAATCAATGGTATAGAGCCAGAATTGCCCGTTATTACCCTTATTCCTGAGCTGGAACAAATCTTGCATCAGACCATGCAGGCGTCTGGAGGAGAATCCGCAGGAATTGAGCCAGGTCTCGCAGAACGACTACAATCTTCTTTAAGCCATGCAACACAAGAGCAAGAACTTAAAGGCGAGCCAGCAGTCCTTCTGACATCAGGTGTACTACGCTCTACATTAGCCAAATTTGTCAAAAATACGATTCCTTCGTTAAGAGTACTCTCTTATCAAGAAATCCCTGACGAGAAACAAATTCGCATTGTTCAAGCTGTCGGCAACTAGTTCTAATGCGTTGATATACGGAACATAATTTGAAAATTAAACGATTTTTTGCCAAAGACATGCGCACAGCCTTGCTCCAAGTCAAAGGAGAACTTGGTGATGATGCGGTAATCATGTCGAACAAAAAAGTCGCGGGTGGAGTAGAAATCGTCGCCGCGGTTGATGGCGATGGAGCGAATCGTTCTAGTAACAGCTACAACTCGAATCCACGACATGCACCCGTTCGTCAGGCTCCGGCGAGTTTGCCTGCATCGAATCGAACTTTGGATGAAGACCGAGTCAGCCTCCAATCGCAAGCAGATTCTGGGCGATCCATGACCAAGCGTTTTGCCAGCATGCTCAAACAATACAGCAATGGTAAATCGGCAACGGATGGTCGTGATGAAGAGAGCAATCCAGATTCCCTATCGGCGCTGTTACAACGTCAAAATGCAGCGCGTTATGGTGACCGCGAAAATGTTCAAATTCAGCAAGATTCACCTTTAGCAAGATTGATTGCTGAAGACCGAAGAATTCAAAAGCCGGCGGCAAAGCTCGATCCAACTCGTTACGAGCGTTCCCGACAGCCTGAAAGTGTCGTCGCCAACGAAGATCTAGAAGAGATGAAAGAAGAGATGACCTCTATCCGTCGTCTTTTGGAACATCAGGTTTCGGGACTTATGTGGCAAGAGGTCGAACGCAGAGAACCTTTGCGTGCTATGTTGATCAAACGTCTTGAGCGCATGGGCGTGTCCTCTGATCTTGCAGACCAGTTAGCTTGCTACATCCCAGAAGATACGCCACCAACCAAGGCATGGAAGGCGTTACTGGGGCTAGTGTCCGATCAAATTCCTATTGCTAAGCAAGATATCCTTAAACGAGGAGGCGTTGTTGCTCTGTTAGGTCCAACGGGTGTGGGCAAAACAACCACAGTGGCCAAGCTAGCAGCGCGAGCCGCGATGGAATACGGCGCAGATAACGTTGCGTTGGTTTCAACCGATACTTACCGTATTGGTGCCCATGAGCAACTTGCGATTTATGGACGAATTATGGGATGTCCTGTAAAAGTCGCTAAAGATTCCAAAGAGTTAGCCGATGTAATATATCAGTTAAGAAATCGTCGCCTAATTCTTGTTGATACGGCGGGTATGGGTCAGCGTGATGTAAGACTGTCGGAACAATTAGACACGTTGATGCATGAGAGTGGAGAGATGATCCACAGCTACCTAGTTTTACCTGCTACTGCACAGCGAAAAGTACTGCAGGAAACGATTGATCACTTTAAACGTATCCCGTTGTCTGGATGCATTATGACTAAGCTAGATGAGTCACTGAGTTTAGGTGAGTTTGTCAGTGTCACAGTGCAAAACGCGCTGCCAGTGGCTTATATCGCGAATGGACAACGAGTTCCTGAAGACATTGTTATAGCGCAGCCAAAATATATGGTCGCTAAAGCAAATGAATTACTTGAGAAGTCGACAGATGATGAACCTCACTACTGGAATAGTGAAGCGGAGAGGTTCTAGGCGGCGGACGATTATGACGAAGAATATGATACAAGACCAAGCTAGCGGATTGCGCCGCTTAACGCAGCCTTCTTTAACAAAGGTCATTTCAGTGACGGGTGGTAAAGGCGGTGTTGGTAAATCAAATGTAACGTTGGGAATGGCTATTTCGATGGCTCGCCAAGGTAAGAAAGTCATGGTACTCGATGCGGACCTTGGTCTGGCTAATGTCGACGTAATGCTTGGCATTCGACCTAAGAAAAACCTTGGCCACGTTCTTGCTGGTGAATGCGAACTCAAAGATGCGATTGTAGAAGGACCGCATGGAATTAAAATTATTCCAGCAACCTCCGGTACACAATCGATGACAGAGTTGTCGCACGCACAACATATTGGACTGATCCGAGCATTTGGTAGCTTGGAAGATGAAATGGACGTGCTGCTAATCGATACTGCAGCAGGTATTTCCGATATGGTTGTCAGCTTTTCTCGTGCAGCGCAAGACGTGGTTGTGGTTGTTTGTGATGAACCTACATCGATCACTGATGCGTATGCTTTAATTAAACTATTGAGCAAAGACCATCAGGTTCAACGATTTAAAATTGTTGCAAATATGGTCAGAAGCTACCGAGAAGGAAGAGAATTGTTCGCAAAGTTGACCTTGGTCACAGAGCGATTCTTGAATGTGAGCCTTGAGCTCGTAGCATGTATTCCGTTGGATGATAAAGTTAGACAAGCAGTGAAAAAGCAAAAGATTGTTGTCGACGCATTTCCAAGATCTCCAGCGGCATTGGCAATCGGCTCATTGGCAAGCAAAGCACTAACTTGGCCAATTCCGAAAACACCGAGTGGACATCTTGAGTTTTTTGTCGAACGCTTACTGAATAGACCAGAGATGTTAGAGGAACCATTTGGTGAATAAGGCGTTGACCTATGAACAATACGCAAACCAAAACAGTCAGCGGGTATTTTTAGAGAAATACTCGGTGTTGGTGAAACGTATTGCTCATCATTTGCTAGGGCGATTACCGCCAAGTGTGCAGGTAGAAGACCTTATTCAAGCGGGCATGATCGGGTTGCTCGAAGCCCAGAAAAACTACGATGGTAGTAAAGGGGCGAGCTTTGAAACTTATGCGGGTATCCGAATTCGCGGTGCGATGCTCGACGATATTCGCCGTGGAGACTGGGTTCCTCGGTCAGTGCATAAGCACAACCGAGAAGTAAGCCAAGCCATTTCAGAGTTAGAAGGGCAATTAAACCGTGACCCCAGCGATACAGAAGTCGCTCAGCACATGGGCATTAGCCTAGAGCAGTACCATACGATATTAACGGATATTAACTGTTCACGTTTGGTCGGGATTGAAGACCTCGGAGTTTCAGAGGACGTAATTACTTCCGATGATAGTGACGAAGAGAATGTACCTTTTCAGGGTGTCGCTGATGAATATTTCCGCAAGGCCTTGATAGACTCAATTAAATCTCTACCAGAGAGAGAAGCTTTAGTACTTTCGCTTTATTACGATGAAGAGTTAAACTTAAAAGAAATCGGTGAAGTAATTGGTGTTAGCGAGTCACGCGTTAGCCAAATACTAAGCCAATCAATGCAGCGTCTACGCACAAAGTTGAGTGCATGGACAAATAATGAGTAAAAATCACTGATCTCGAACTCAGTGGAGGCAATTTTGAATAAAAACATGAAGATCCTTATTGTTGATGACTTCTCAACAATGCGCCGTATCGTTAAGAACCTACTTCGTGATTTGGGTTTCAATAATACCCAAGAAGCGGATGACGGCTTAACGGCGTTACCTATGTTAAAAAAAGGTGAGTTCGACTTTGTCGTGACAGACTGGAATATGCCAGGTATGCAAGGTATTGACCTTCTAAAGCATATTCGAGCTGACGATGAGCTAAAACACTTACCAGTGTTGATGATCACGGCGGAAGCTAAACGTGAGCAAATCATCGAAGCTGCTCAAGCGGGCGTTAACGGCTACATCGTTAAACCGTTTACTGCTGCTACATTAAAAGAAAAACTAGATAAGATTTTTGAGCGCTTATAGTCAAGGTATTGACTGAATAGCGTGAAAGGCCAATTCAGAATGATTTCATTAGAACAGGCAAAGCAGCTCGTCGAGCTATTAGAAGATGGTCAACAACAAGAAGCGGATCTTCTTGTTAAAGACATATACGAAAACATCTCAAATCCGATGCTACAAGAAATTGGGGAATTGACTCGTGACTTACATGAGTCAATTAAACACTTTAGCGTTGACGAGCGAATGAGCGAGATCGCCAATGACGAAATCCCAGATGCAAGGGATCGCCTCCAATACGTCATTGACAAGACCGAAGTTGCCGCGAATAAAACCATGGATGCAGTAGACCGTTGTCTACCCATCGCGGACAACCTGCATAATGGGCTTCTGCAAGTTCGTCCTCAATGGAATGAACTTATGCATGGTCGAATAGAGCTCGCCGAATTTAAAGCTCTGTGTCACCGAATCGACGACCTGTTAGGGGAAGTGGAAGGTGATAGCTCTGAACTTAGGGGACAGCTAACAGAGATTCTAATGGCTCAAGACTTTCAAGATCTAACCGGGCAGATCATTCGACGTGTGATTACCTTAGTCAACGAAGTTGAAGGTAGATTAGTCGAAATCCTGACCGCGTTTGGTTCTAGTCAGTTGGAACAAAGTGCACATAACAAGAACAAAGCATCGACGGACCCTGAGGGACCTATCCTTAATCCTCAAGAAAGGGATGATGCGGTTTCATCACAAGACGAAGTCGACGACTTACTCTCAAGTCTTGGGTTTTAGAGGTAACATATGAGCTACGATTTAGACGAAGACATTCTTCAGGACTTTTTAGTCGAAGCGGGAGAAATTCTAGAACTACTCTCAGAGCAGCTGGTTGAACTAGAAAATAATCCTGAAGATAAAGATCTATTAAATGCCATTTTCCGTGGTTTCCATACTGTTAAAGGTGGTGCAGGGTTCCTGTCGTTGACTGAACTGGTTGATACTTGTCACGGTGCAGAAAACGTGTTCGATATCCTGCGAAATGGCCAGCGTCACGTTGATGCTAGCCTTATGGATACAATGCTTAAAGCGCTGGATACGGTCAATGAACAGTTCCGAGCTGTGCAGGATCGAGAACCATTGCCACGTGCAGAACAAGATCTGTTGGATGAATTGCATCGCTTAAGCAAGCCTGCATCCGCTGACGAAGCAGTCTCCGCTCCCCCTGTTATTGAAGAACCCGTTCAAGCCGAGCCTGTTATCCCTGAACCTGTCGTTGAAACGCCAGCACCTAAAGCTGACGTCTCCGCGGGATCTATCGATGAAATTACTCAAGACGAATTCGAAAGACTGTTAGATGAGCTTCACGGTGCAGGAAGTGCACCAGGCGCATCTGCCAGCAAACCAGCCGCACCAGCGACACCACCTCCTGCGGTGAGTGCAGACATGAGTGGCGATATCACCGATGATGAATTTGAGAAACTGCTCGATGAATTACACGGTGTAGGTAAAGCGCCAGGAGAGAGCGATGCTCCTGCTCCGACCCCGCCGCCTGCACCAGCAGCCCCATCTATGGCTGGCGATAGCGATCTTATGACCGATGAAGAGTTTGAGAGACTTCTTGACGATCTTCATGGTTCAGGCAAAGGCCCGTCAGTTGAAGAGTTGGATGCGGCGACTAAGCCTGCTGCTGCTAACCCTGCACCGGCTGCCCCAGTCAAACCAGCTGCAGCGCCACAGCCAGCGGTAGCGACTGCGCCAAAAGAACAACCTAAACCGCCAGCGAAGAAAGAAGCCGCAGTTCCGGCGACTCAAGCTAAAAAGCCTCAGGCAGAAGCGACCGTTCGTGTTGATACCTCGACACTAGACATCATTATGAACATGGTGGGTGAATTGGTATTGGTACGTAACCGACTGCTCAGCTTAGGTTTGAATAGCAACGACGAAGAGATGTCTAAAGCGGTAGCAAACCTAGACGTAGTGACTGCTGACCTACAGGGCGCAGTCATGAAAACGCGTATGCAGCCAATCAAAAAAGTATTTGGCCGTTTCCCACGCGTTGTCCGCGACTTAGCACGTAGCTTGAACAAAGACATCACGTTAGAGATGCGTGGAGAAGAGACAGATCTTGATAAAAACCTCGTTGAAGCACTAGCGGATCCATTGATTCACTTGGTTAGAAACTCGGTTGACCACGGTATTGAAATGCCAGAAGCGCGCGTCGCTTCAGGAAAACCAAGAACAGGTAAAGTGATCCTATCTGCATCTCAAGAAGGTGACCATATTGAACTGGCTATCGTTGACGATGGTAGTGGTATGGACCCTGATAAACTTCGTGGCATCGCCGTTAAACGCGGAATGATGGACGAAGACGCCGCATCACGATTGACGGATAAAGAGTGTTTCAACCTCATCTTTATGCCTGGTTTCTCGAGCAAAGAGCAAATCTCCGATATCTCGGGTCGTGGTGTAGGTATGGACGTAGTAAAAACGGCGATCAATACCCTTAATGGCTCTATCGATATTGACTCAGAAATGGGCAAAGGCACCAAGATCACCATCAAGGTACCGCTAACACTCGCGATTCTACCAACCCTAATGGTCGGCGTTGCGGGTCACCCGTTTGCACTGCCGTTAGCGAGTGTGAATGAAATTTTCCATCTAGATCTGAGTCGTACAAACGTCGTTGATGGTCAGTTGACAATCATCGTTCGTGAAAAATCTATTCCACTGTTCTATCTACAAAATTGGCTGGCACCTCGAGCGGGCAAAGTTGAACTGCGTAAAGGCCATGGTCATGTGGTTATTGTTCAAATTGGTAGCCAACGTGTTGGTTTTGTCGTCGACACCTTGATAGGTCAAGAAGAAGTCGTGATTAAACCTCTAGATAATCTTCTCCAAGGAACGCCGGGTATGGCGGGTGCGACAATCACTAGTGACGGTCACATTGCACTTATTCTAGATGTACCAGATTTGCTTAAGCAGTATGCCGCTGCTTCGCGAATCTAAATCGCGAGATATAGAAGGACAAATATGGCGATCAAAGTATTAGTAGTTGATGATTCGAGTTTCTTCCGTCGTCGCGTGAGTGAAATAATTAACTCTGAGGCAAGGTTGGAGGTCATCGATGTTGCCACTAATGGTAAGGAAGCGGTTGAAAAAGCGTTAACTATCAAGCCAGATGTCATAACGATGGATATAGAGATGCCGGTCATGGACGGCATCACCGCCGTTCGAGAGATTATGGCTAAGTGTCCTGTACCTATCTTAATGTTTTCATCGCTGACTCATGACGGTGCGAAGGCAACGTTAGATGCGCTTGAAGCGGGTGCGTTAGACTTTTTACCTAAAAAGTTTGAAGACATTGCGCGTAACCGTGACGAAGCCGTCGCCTTGTTACAACAGCGCGTCATTCAGATTGCTTCTAAACGCGCTTCAATGCGACGTGCGGTTGTTAGACCAGCGGTAACGAAGCCAACAACTCCGGCTCCGGCGACAGGACGTACACCACTTCGTCCAGCTCCGACGCCAGCGGCAAGACCATCGGTTGCGACACGATTTAAAGCGAGCGGTAAGAAGTATCAATTGACTGCGATAGGTACATCCACGGGTGGCCCTGTCGCGCTACAAAAAATATTGACGCAATTACCTGTCAATTATCCTCATCCCATTGTTCTCATTCAGCATATGCCAGCGACATTTACTGCCGCTTTTGCTAGCCGATTGAACTCGCTATGTAAGATTCAAGTGAAAGAAGCAGAAGATGGCGATGTATTAAAACCGGGCGTCGCTTATTTGGCGCCAGGTGGTAAGCAGATGATGATTGAAGGTCGTCCAGGATCTGCCAAGTTACGTGTCATTGATGGTGGTGACCGCATGAACTACAAACCATGTGTGGACGTCACCTTTGGTAGCGCAGCTAAGATTTACTCCAACCAAGTTCTGTCAATGGTATTGACTGGAATGGGTGCGGATGGTCGAGAAGGTGCACGAATGCTGAAAAGTGCAGGCGCTACCATCTGGGCTCAAGATGAAGAAAGCTGTGTTGTTTATGGCATGCCACAAGCCGTTGCAAAAGCGGGGATCTCTACCGAAGATTTACCGCTGGATCGAATTGCTGAGCGTATGTTAGTCGAAGTCGGTCTAGCATAGAGGTCATTCATGATTGTATGGAGCATAGCAAACCAAAAAGGCGGGGTTGGTAAAACGACAACCACCATTACGCTGGCTGGTTTGCTAAGTAAACAAGGCAAGCGAGTTCTCTTAGTTGATACAGACCCTCATGGGTCTTTGACCACTTACCTTGGTTACGATTCAGACACCGTTGCCTCAAGCTTGTTTGATCTGTTTCAGCTAAAAGAGTACACCGAGCAAAGTGTGATGCCGTTAGTGATGAGATCAGATATTGAAGGTATCGATTTGATCCCTGCGCACATGTCATTGGCGACATTGGATCGTGTAATGGGCAACAGAAGTGGTATGGGATTGATTCTCAAGCGCGCGTTGTTGGCAATCAGAGGGCACTATGACTATGTGCTGATAGATTGCCCACCGATTCTTGGCGTTATGATGGTCAATGCGCTTGCGGCAAGTGATCGTATTTTGATTCCGGTGCAAACTGAATTCCTAGCGATGAAAGGGCTAGAGCGCATGGTACGCACGCTGGCTATTATGCAAAAGTCACGCAATAAGTCATTCAAGGTCACCATAGTACCGACCATGTATGACAAACGTACCCGCGCTTCACTTCAGACGCTACAGCAGTTAAAGAAAGATTACCCAAGTCAGGTTTGGTCGTCGGCAGTACCGATAGACACTAAGTTTAGAGATGCCAGTTTGAAACACTTGCCGGTGTCACACTTTGCTTCAGGTAGCCGTGGCGTGTTTGCTTACAAGCAGTTACTCATTTATCTAGAGAGGTTGGCCATCGATGACTAACCACTCATCGCTCTCAAGCGAACAAGCGCTAGATGATTACTTCTCTGCTCTTCTTGAAGAGAGTATGGAAGGCGACGAGCAACAAATTGATACGCAGGAATCAATACTATCCGTTGTCCCTGAACCTGAATTAGAGGCAATAGAGCTAGAACCTTTAGTTCAGTCTGTGGAAGAAAAGAGTTACTACCGTCTTCCAACAGAGGAAATTGAAGTACCAAAATTAGATGATGTTGAGCGTTTGCTTAAACAGCTTGAATCGACCAACCCTGTCGCTGAGTTAGAACTTGAAGAAGTGATGGAGCAAAATACGCTCAACATCGCTCAAGTACAAACCAAGCCACAGATCGAAGAAGTTCAAGAATGGGACATCGAAGAGGTCGCGGTTGAAACTGTCGCCGAGCCCGAAGTGGTTGTTGAGCAAGAGTTTGACGTTCCTCAAGTGGAAATTGAACAGCCACAAGTGGATGTTGAAACCGTCGTTGACGTTGAGCCTCAACTTGAGACACAGTCAGGCAATCGTGGAATAGGTACTTGGCATTCGACTCAGCGTGAAAGCGATTTTCAGGTTCTTTATTTTGACGTGAATAATGTCACTTTTGCCGTTCCACTTGATGAACTTGGCGGTATCCACCGCATTGCTGAACTGAACCACCTTATCGGTCGCCCGGACTGGTATTTAGGCCTTCAGACCAGTCGTGAAGCTCAGCTTGATGTTGTGGATACAGCAAAATGGGTGATGGCTGAAAAGCTGAAAGACGATAGTCACAAAGAAAAGTATCAGTACATAGTCATGCTCGGTGAGAGCATGTGGGGCTTGGCATCCACTGAGTTGATGGGTACCGAGTCATTGAACCCTGAAATGGTACGCTGGCGAGAAACGGCGGGTAAACGCCCATGGCTTGCTGGAATGGTTAAAGAAAAAATGTGTGCTTTGGTCCATGTTGAAGCATTGATAGCTATGCTTAATGCAGGGCTTGATGTCAAAGCACTAGATAGTTAGAACATTTATGCCGATTTAGGCTTAGAGAGGATAAGGTATGTCTCAAACTAATGAAGTAGAAGTAAGAAAAGAGCAGTCTAACGACGAAGTGCTTCAGTGGGTGACGTTCCAACTAGAAGAAGAAACCTACGGCATCAATGTAATGCAAGTACGTGAAGTACTGCGTTACACTGAAATCGCGCCAGTACCAGGTGCACCTGATTACGTGTTAGGTATTATTAATCTACGTGGTAACGTTGTTACAGTTATTGATACCCGTTCACGCTTCGGTTTGATGGAAGGCGAGATCACGGATAATACTCGTATTATCGTTATCGAGTCTGAGCATCAAGTTATCGGTATTCTGGTTGATAGCGTGGCTGAAGTTGTTTACTTACGTTCATCTGAAATTGACACCACGCCAAGCGTTGGTACAGATGAAAGTGCTAAATTCATCCAAGGTGTCAGCAACCGTGATGGCAAGCTGCTTATCCTAGTAGACCTTAACAAGCTACTGACCGATGAAGAATGGGATGAGATGGCTCACCTATAATGGATACGAGTTGGATGACCAGTGCTCCGGTGATTGCCGGAGCGATAGCCTTAATATTGTTGTTTTTAGGCTTAGCGTTATTACGACTAAAGCGTGGACAAACGCGCTCGTCTGAGCATCTTCGTCAACGAAACCGCCATTTAGATAAAGAGCTGCAAAAAACCAATAAACAGTTGTTGGAAGTGCGATCCGTTGTGGTAGGACTTGGGCAACGAGTCAGTGAGCAGCAGGATATCATTCAGCATTTGAACGAGCGTATTACCGAACTAGAGCAAGCGGACAATGATGGTCGCCTGTATTCTCGGGCGAGTAAGATGGTTCAACTGGGTGCTGACGTCAACGAGTTGATTGAAGAGTGTGAACTGCCAAAAGCCGAAGCGGAACTTATGATGTCGCTACAAAATAAAATCGCCGGCAAGGAAAAGGTCCCACCGTTAGAAAGCAGTCCCGAAAGACGAAAAATAGCGGAACGAAAGCGTAGTAACAGACGATAACAAAAAACGAAAAAGTGCCTAAGGGCACTTTTTTTATGTGTGTTTGTAACCATTTAGTGGTGTTTACTAAGAGTTATGCTTAATTATTAACAGATTCTTACTTAGTTTCGTGATTCGTATAGGTCTAATTCTGTTTTGAGATGAAAAGGGTGTGGTAAGATACACCTTCGTAGTTTATCTAGTGATCCCACAAATGTTAGAAGTATCTCAATTGACAGCGATAAGAGACGAAAGAGTTCTCTTTGAATCTTTGTCTTTTACGATTAATTCCGGAGAGTTAGTTCAAGTTGAAGGAAGAAATGGTACAGGCAAAACCACGCTGCTTCGTATTATTACCGGACTTGGTGATCGCGATAACGGCAGCATAAGCTGGAATGGTGAAGAGATTGAATCGAGTCGGGATCTATTTCATCAGGATTTACTCTTTCTCGGTCACCAGACTGGGGTGAAACGCGAGCTTACTGCTTACGAAAATCTACGTTTTTATCTAAGCATTCATTCACGTCAACCTTATGACAAAAACACAATTTATAACGCGTTAACAAAAGTGGGTCTGGCTGGGCGTGAAGATGTTCCTGTCGGTCAGCTTTCTGCCGGACAACAACGACGCGTGGCGTTAGCAAGATTGTGGTTAAGCGATCATAAACTTTGGATTCTGGATGAACCGCTCACCGCAATAGACAAGCAGGGCGTAAAGGTGCTTGAATCGCTGTTTTTGCAGCATGCTGAAAGTGGCGGCATTGTTATGCTCACGACACACCAAGACATGTTCGCAGACAACCCAAAACTTAGAAAAATTAAACTGGGTGATTAACCATGTTTGGCACTATTAATAGCATTATCAGACGTGAGCTTCTTATCGCTTTTCGCCGACAAGCCGATATTTTTAACCCGCTGTGGTTTTTTATTATCGTGATTACTCTATTCCCTCTCAGCATCGGTCCTGAGCCAAATTTATTAGCCCGAATAGCCGCAGGTATTGTTTGGGTTGCAGCCTTACTTTCTGCTCTTCTTTCACTCGAACGATTATTCCGTGATGATTTCCAAGACGGTGCATTGGAACAAATGATGTTAATGCCTGTCCCATTACCTATCGTAGTGATATCTAAAGTGATCGCGCATTGGCTGTTGACTGGGTTACCACTGATATTGATCAGCCCGTTGTTGTCTGTTCTCTTGTCGTTGGATTTCAACACTTGGTCAGCGGTTGTTTTAACCTTGTTAGTCGGTACACCAACATTGAGCTTTATCGGCGCGATTGGTGTGGCGTTAACGGTAGGTTTGCAAAAAGGAGGGGTTTTGTTGAGCTTATTGGTTCTTCCTCTCTATATTCCGATCCTTATTTTTGCGACATCAGCGATTGATGCCGCTTCATTGGGAATGGCGTACAACGGTCAATTAGCAATATTAGGCGCGATGTTTATGGGAGCAATGACACTAACCCCGTTTGCAATCAGTGCCGCACTTCGAGTAAGTGTAAATTAGATGATTTCGATCAAGCACGAGTTTTCCCCTTTATATAAATTACAAAACTAATAATTGTTTAACAAATAGTTAGACAAACCTGAAGTAAGAGTGAGATCAACAATGTGGAAATGGCTCCATCCTTATGCCAAGCCTGAGTCAGCTTATCAGCTATGCGGTAAGCTCTTGCCATGGTTCTCTGTACTAGCACTGCTATGTTTATCTGTCGGTACTGTATGGGGGCTTGCCTACGCACCTTCTGATTACCAGCAAGGTGATAGCTTCCGAATTATCTACATTCACGTACCAGCCGCAATTTGGTCTATGGGTGTCTACATGTCGATGGCGATAGCCGCATTCATCGGCATTGTTTGGCAAGTACGTTTATCGGATATGGCAGCATCGGCCATGGCACCAATCGGCGCTGTGTATACCTTCATTGCCCTGATTACTGGCGCAATTTGGGGTAAGCCGATGTGGGGTACTTGGTGGGTGTGGGATGCACGACTTACCGCTGAACTGATCCTGCTATTTTTGTACCTAGGTGTGATTGCGCTTTACCATGCATTTGATGACCAGAAAACGGCGGCTAAGGCTGCGGGCATTCTCGCCATCGTTGGTGTCGTCAATCTGCCTATCATTCACTTCTCAGTAGAATGGTGGAACACGCTTCACCAAGGCGCAACGATTACAAAATTTGAAAAGCCATCGATTTCTAACGATATGCTTTGGCCGCTATTACTGAACATTTTCGGTTTTGCCTTCTTCTTTGGTTCACTGGTTATGATCCGCTTACGCAACGAGATCATAAGCAAAGAGAGCCACCGTCCTTGGGTGGTGAAGCTGGCGGCGGATAAATCTCAGAGAGGGAGTTAAACATGCATTTTGAATCTTTGAGTGACTTCTTTGCTATGGGTGGCTATGCAGGATATGTGTGGACAGCGTTTGGTGTGACGTTTGGTGCCATGCTGATTTTACTGTTTGTCAGCCTGCGTCGTGGCCGTTCGCTACTTAATGAAGTTCAAGCAAAAGTGGATAGACAAGCTCGTATAGATGCAGCTAAAAATTTGGAGAACACACTATGAACCCAAGACGTAAAAAGAGACTCGGCATTGTTGTCGCGATCTTTGTTGGTATCAGTGCAACCATAGGTTTGATGCTGTACGCACTTAATCAGAATATGGATCTTTTCTATACACCGACTGAACTTGTTAATGGTAAACCTGACGGCACTAAACCTGAAGTCGGCCAGCGTCTCCGTATTGGTGGCATGGTGGTCGTAGGGTCAGTGAAACGTGATGCCGAATCTCTGCGCGTTTCATTCGATTTGCATGATGTAGGCCCTAAGGTAACGATTTTGTACGACGGTATCCTGCCAGATCTATTCCGTGAAGGGCAGGGCATTGTTGCACAAGGTGTACTGAAAGATGCAACGACTATCGAAGCATTTGAAGTTCTCGCTAAGCACGACGAAGAGTACATGCCACCTGAAATTGCGGAAGCAATGAAGAAAACGCATGAGCCACTTCAATACACTGAACAACAAAAACAAGGAAGCGATCAATGATTGCTGAAATTGGACATTTTGCCCTAATTGTCTCGTTGGCATTAGCTGTCTTGCTAAGTATTTTGCCATTGGTTGGGGCATCACGTAACAACATTCTATTGATGAACAGCGCCAGACCTCTGTCTTGGGGTATGTTCTTACTTCTCTCCGTTTCATTTGGTGTATTGCTGTGGGCATTTTATACCAATGACTTTACGCTTAACTATGTAGCCAGCAACTCTAACAGCCAGCTACCTTGGTACTACCGTCTGACGGCAGTATGGGGTGCTCATGAAGGCTCGCTTCTACTTTGGGTATTAATTCAAGCTGGTTGGACAGTCGCAGTGGCTTCGTTCAGTCGCGGGATGCCTCAAGAGTCAGTGGCGCGCGTTTTAGCGGTGATGGGAATGATTACTGTGGGTTTCCTACTGTTTATTATTCTGACGTCTAACCCGTTCTTACGTACATTGCCATTCTTCCCTGTGGATGGCCGTGACTTGAATCCACTTCTTCAAGACCCTGGCTTAATCATTCACCCACCAATGCTGTACATGGGTTATGTAGGCTTCTCGGTTGCCTTCTCATTTGCAATTGCATCGTTAATGACAGGTCGTCTCGACACGGCTTGGGCACGTTGGTCTCGTCCTTGGACTACAGCGGCATGGCTATTTTTAACGCTAGGCATCGCACTAGGTTCTTGGTGGGCGTACTACGAACTTGGCTGGGGCGGCTGGTGGTTCTGGGATCCAGTAGAAAATGCTTCATTTATGCCATGGCTAGCGGGTACGGCGTTAATGCACTCACTAGCAGTGACAGAGAAGCGCGGTACCTTTAAAGCGTGGACTGTGCTGCTTGCAATCTCAGCATTTTCATTGAGTCTGCTTGGTACCTTCTTAGTTCGTTCGGGCATCTTGGTTTCGGTCCATGCGTTTGCATCTGATCCCGCTCGCGGTATGTTTATTCTAGGCTTCTTAGTGTTTGTGATTGGCGGCTCGCTGCTACTGTTCGCAGTGAAGGGGGCATCAGTGCGTGTCCGTGGTAACTTTGAACTGGTATCTCGCGAGAACGCTCTGCTTGCGAACAATGTGCTGCTTATTGCGGCGCTAGTTGTCGTACTTGTTGGTACGTTACTGCCACTCGTTCACAAACAGCTTGGTTTAGGTTCAGTATCGATCGGTGCGCCATTCTTTGACATGTTGTTTGCTTGGTTAATGATTCCATTTGCGTTCCTGTTAGGTATCGGTCCTCTGATCCGCTGGAAGCGTGACAACCTGTCTGGGCTAGTTAAACCGATGCTCGTGTCGGGTGTGGTATCACTGGTCTTGGCTGGCGTGTTTGTTGTCCTGCTATCAGAGCGTTTCCAGTTTATGGCTTACCTAGGTTGGGTCATGTCTTTGTGGATCCTGTGTCTACATGGTTATGAACTTCACCAACGCGCGACACATCGTCATTCGTTTGTCGAAGGGGTGAAGAAACTGCAACGCAGCCACTGGGCGATGATGCTTGGTCACGTTGGCTTAGCCGTTACTGTGATTGGTATTGCGATGGTGCAAAACTACAGCATCGAGCGTGACGTTAGACTTGCACCAGGCGAACACTTTGAAATCCAAGGTTATGACTTCTACTTCCAAGGTCTACGCGACAAAGATGGTCCTAACTACGATGGCTACATTGCTGACTTTGAAATTACTCGTGAAGGCAAGTACATCAACACCTTACATGCTGAGAAACGATTCTACACCACCGCTCGCTCTATGATGACTGAAGCGGCGATTGATCGTGGAATCACGCGAGATCTTTACATCGCGATGGGTGAACGCTTAGACGATAACAAGTCTTGGGCGGTACGTATTTACTACAAACCGTTTGTTCGTTGGATTTGGGCTGGTTCGTTATTGATGGCTCTTGGTGGAGCAATTGCGATCAGTGATAAACGTTACCGCTTTAGAAAGAGTGCGAAGAAGCAGGAGGCATAATGAATAAGAAGTTTCTGTTTATTCCCCTAGTGGCGTTCTTGGGCTTGGTGGCAGTCTTTGCCACCCAGCTAGTAAAAAACCAACATGGTGATGACCCAACCAAACTGGAATCTGTGTTAGTTGGCAAAGAGGTGCCTAAGTTCAAGTTAGAAGACCTAGCTGAGCCGGGTAAACTCTATGATCAGGCAATCTTTAAAGGTGAGCCGCTACTACTCAACGTATGGGCGACTTGGTGCCCTACTTGTTATGCAGAGCACCAATACCTAAATGAACTGGCGTCTCAAGGCGTCAAGATTATTGGTATGAACTATAAAGATGACCGAGAAAAAGCGGTTGGTTGGCTGAATGATTTAGGCAATCCGTATTTGATCAGCTTGTTTGATGGTAACGGTATGCTTGGGTTAGATCTTGGTGTTTACGGTGCTCCTGAAACATTCCTAATTGATGCGAATGGCATTATTCGCTACCGCCATGTTGGCGATGTGAATACGCGAAACTGGAATGAGAAGCTTAAGCCAATGTATGAAGCAATGTTGGCGGAGGCGAAGTAATGAAAAAGTGGATACTCGCCATCGCGACCAGTTTATTGTTTGCACTGACTGCTCATGCTGCAATTGAAGTGTATGAGTTTGATACATTGGAACAAGAGCAGCAATTTAAAGAGCTTGGAGGCACGCTTCGTTGTCCTAAATGCCAAAACAATACCATTGCGGATTCGAATGCCGAATTGGCTGTCGATTTACGTCAAAAAGTCTATGAAATGACCAAAGAAGGTAAATCAAAGCAAGACATCATCGATTATATGATTGCTCGCTATGGTAATTTCGTCACGTACAACCCGCCGTTTACAATCGCGACTTCAATCTTGTGGTTAGGTCCAATTGCCGTGGTAATGTTTGGTTTTGGTTTTATTCTTATCAGAAGCCGCAAAACCAAGACCAACACAAAAGCCGACAGCCAGCAGTGGGATGCCGATAAAGAAGCACGCCTAAAGGCTCTGCTTAATGAAAAGAATGATGGAGACAAGCAGTAATGACACTATTTTGGATAGCTTCAGTCATTCTTATTGCAATCAGTATTGTCATGATTGCCATGCCTTTCATTAAAAGAAAGAACAACAACGATGCTGAGCTGCGTGATGAACTCAACAAAGCGTTTTATAAAGATCGTCTTGAAGAGCTGGAAGAAGAAACCGATGAAGGTTTGGTCGATAACCAGCAAGACTTGATTGAAGATCTTAAGCAGTCATTGTTGGATGATATTCCAGCAGATAACGTCAAACAGCAGGAGAGTAACACCTCTGCGCTTGCCGTTATTGTGCCTTCAGCCTTATTGGTTATTGGTCTCTCTTATGGCCTTTACTTTAAGTTCGGCGCATCGCAAGACGTTATTCAATGGCAGCAAGTTAGTGCTAACTTACCAGCCTTGTCTAAAAAACTGATGTCTCCTGAAGGCGCAGCGTTAAGCGATGACGAGATGGCCGATTTGACGTTAGCATTGCGTACCCGCTTACATTACCAACCAGATGATTCTACTGGCTGGCTACTGTTAGGACGTATCGCATTGGCGAACCGAGATATCGATACGGCGATTGGCGCGATGAAAAAAGCGTACAACCTAGAAGCTCAGAATACCGACATCATGCTCGGTTACGCGCAAGCGTTGATGCTTTCACAGGATGATGTCGATCAGGATAAAGCACGCAATATACTCGGCAAGCTTGTTCAGCAAGATTACGTGGATTTGCGCGTCTTCTCCTTATTGGCGTTTGACTCATTCGAGCGTAAAGATTTTGCTGCTGCGGTTCGTTACTGGAGCATTATGCAACAGATGATTGGTCCTGAAGACAGCCGTTACGAAATGCTAAGCAGAAGTATCGAAAATGCACAAAAGCAGATGGGTCAACAAGTTGGTACTGGCAAGTCTGTTGCGGTCAGCATTTCGCTTGGTGCGGGTGTGAACGCTGATCCGAACTCATCATTGATTGTGTCGGTCCATTCTGCCGATGGTTCACCAATGCCGGTCGCCGCTGCTCGTTACCCATTAGGCACTTTCCCGAGAACGGTCGTGCTGGACGATGGTAACAGTATGCTCCAAGACAGAAAGCTCTCTTCCCTTGATTCTTTAATGGTTCGCGTGCGCATCGATAGTGATGGAAACGTTGCAACGAAAGAAGGGGACTGGTTTGGTGAGAGCGAAGCCGTTAAAATGGGCGAACCAGTTGAAGTTATGATTAATAATCAGTATTAATAACTGTAGGTTATTCATTGCAGTAGGCCGGTGTTTTCACCGGCCTTTTTTATGGAAATTATAATAATGAAGAGTATCAACTCGCGGTTAGGGATTTTGCTATGCGCAGTGTTAGCATTATCAGGATGTGCCAGCGCGCCTCCTGATGATGAGCAAGGCTTAAACCAGCAACAAGTCTATGATCCTATTGAAGGTTTCAACCGTTCAATGTGGACCATTAACTATGATTATCTAGACCCATATTTCGTACGACCTGTCTCTTTGGCCTACGTAAATTACGTGCCAACTCCGATTCGCAGTGGCATCCGTAACTTTTTAGGCAACCTCGATGAACCCTCTAGCATGATTAACAATCTGTTGATGGGGAACGGCAGTAAAGCGCTTGACCACTTTAACCGCTTTTGGATTAACACCACGTTTGGCTTAGCGGGTTTAATCGATATCGCATCAGAGGCGGGCATTACTGACCATAATGAAAAAGCGTTCAGTGACGCTGTAGGTCATTACGGGGTAGGGAATGGCCCTTACGTCATGGTTCCGGGTTACGGCCCATGGACTGTTCGTGAAGCGACAGATGTTGTCGACGGTATGTATGTACCTTTGTCCTTTCTTAACATCTGGGCAGGGCTAGGTAAATGGGCGTTAGAAGGAATGGAGACTCGTGCAGTGCTAGTTAACCAAGAAGTGCTGCTTGATAACTCGCCTGACCCGTATGCCTTGACTCGCGATGCTTATATCCAGCGTCAGAACTTCAAAGCTGAAGTCGTGACAGATGACTACGATGAGGATCAAGAAGCGTTTTTGGATGAGTATCTCGAAGAATACTAAAACGCTGGATATTGTTGATAAAAAAGGGCTTGGTCATAGACCAAGCCCTTTTTACTAAATATTTCGAATGTTTAGAACGTGTAGTTCGCTTGTACACCGATTAGCCAGATGCTACCAGTGACTTCGCCTTCGAAGCTGCCGCCAGCGGCATTAGCTAAAACATCAGACTCGTGCATACGTGCATCTTTAGCAAAGATATAGGTAAAACCCGCATCTAGGCTAAGTTGCTCAGACCACTGGTAACCAGCACCTAAACTTAACCATAGGCGGTCAGTCTCTGGGATAGTTGCCGTGCGGTGTTCCTCACTCACTGCTGATTCGTCGTACGCAATACCTGTGCGTAGAGTAAGCTTAGAGTCCATTTGGTAAGTCGCACCCACTGCATATCGGAAGTTGTCTTCCCAGTTCTCGTGTTTGATCGTGTTTGATGATTCACCCGGGAAGTCAGCAACCAGCTTTTCAAAGCTACTCCAATCAGTCCAGTTAATGCTAGTGTGGATTGCTAACGCTTCGTTCACTTGATGGAATGCCGCCAATTCAGCAGTAGCTGGTAACGCTAGGTTCATAGAACCAGGTTTGTAGTTTGAAGCAAAGCCGATACCTTTAGCATAGCCTTCTAATGTTAGGTCAACTTCAGACTTATAAGTAAAGCCAAGACGGCTGCTCTCATTCACTTGCCAAACCGAGCCTGCTTGCCAAGCCCAAGCGGTGTCTTTACCTTCCATGTATTTAAGTGTAAGGCCGTTTGCTGGAGCAGCTTGAGGTGGAGTGATTGCGCCAAAACTACCTTCTGCATCGATATAGCGAAGACCTGCGCCGATACTGATAGATTCAGTTAGCTGGTACGCGGCATTTAGGTTTGCTTCAACAGAGTAAACACTTGCTTCATTACCGTGGTTTGCACCAGCGAAACTAGTTCCTAGATTGGTTTCCATACCGTAGTTAGTGCCTAGTGCAAAACCCAATGCAAATTTATCATTGTATTTATGTGACACATAGAAGTTTGGAATAACCGCATCGTGAGCAAAGTCTGATGAGCTTGTTGAGATAACGCCTGCGCTAGTACCGTTGATATCTACATTAGGGTCAACATAAATAGCACCAATAGAAATCTGAGTACCTTCTAGATACGTCAGCATGGCTGGGTTACGCCACTGAGCACTTGCGTTGTCAGCCATTGCAGCTTCGCCTGCGTAAGCGCGACCAAGGCCTGTCGCTGAGTATTCTGCTAACTGGAAGCCTGCTGCGTTTACTGCCGCTGATGTTGATAATAGGCTACCCGCCACTGCGATAGATAGGAGAGTCTTATTCATTTTCATTGTAATGTTCGCTGAGTTGATTTGATATCAGTCGAGCGATCATAGGGTTAGAGTTATTACTTTAAAAATTAAAAACAATGTACAGATGGATTTTAGAGTTAAATGCTAACTATATCCCTCAGATAGATGAAAATGCTGGATGTTAAGAGTGTGTATCCAAAACTCAGCGAACACATGTGTTGTAGACAAACGTTTTTCGGATACAGGTGTAAGCTTAAATCGGCGTGGTTAATTGATAAAGTATTGTTGGAAAGGGAATTTAACTTAATAAAAAGGGCCAGTAATTACTGACCCTTGATATTAGTGCGTTAGCTTAAATTAGAAGCTGCGGCTGTACTGTAGACCCATTAGGATTGCATCTGCGTGAGTTGTACCAGAGATAGAAGATACTGTCGATCCTGCGGCTTCTGTAGACTCGTTAACTTTTACGTCATCGCCCATTAGGTATGTAAAGCCGAAATCTACGTTTGACTTATCATCGATTTGGTACGTAAAGCCTGCTGATAACCAGTTACGATCGGAATCTGGTACAGAAATTGACGTAACTTGATCTTGTGCACTTGTATCATGCATGTAACCAGCGCGCAGTGTCCAATCGCTGTTTAGGTAATAAGTTCCGCCGATTGAGTAGTGCATACCATCTTGCCATTTGTACTCTTTTTCCGAGATAGGAGCATTTTCAAATGTGATTTTGTCGAAGGTACCCCACCCAATCCACTGAACAGAGTAATGTACTGCAAATTTGGTGTCTTCGATGCGGTGGTAACCAGAAAACTCAGCCATGTCTGGAAGAGGAAGTTTGATCTTCTGTCCTTTATCATCTTCAGCTGTGATGTCTGGGCTGTAACGGTAAGAAAGACCAAAACGGTTGTTTTCATCTAACTCGTATACAGTACCAACGTTAAAGCCTACGCCCCAACCGTCAGCACCGTCAATATTCATAATTTGAGTGCCGTTAATAGCACTTAGGATGCCAGTAGCTTGGTTTACAACAGGGCCAGTATATAGCTGATTGCTGAAACTGCGTTGTAAAGTACCTTGTCCGTAGATCAGATCAAGACCTGCACCAATACTCCACTGTTCGTTTACGCGGTATGAACCGGCTAGGCCAAGGTTCATGCTCATGATTTCCGTTTTACCACCATATTCTGCGCCAACAAATGAGCCATCAAACTCAGTTTTTGTACCAAAGTTGGAGTACGCATTCACACCCCATGCAAACTGCTCGTTTACTGGAACTATAAGGTGAATGTTCGGCACAAAAGAAGTGTCACCGGCATCATCATAGTTGGAGTCTACGCCTGCGAAACCGTTATTTGGGCTAGAGTATTTAGCATCTTTTACTTCAATCATTGAAGTAATAGAAACTAGGCCTAGTGAAAGCTCCATCTCATCAAATAGAGCCATTGCAGCTGGGTTACGAGCCATTACTGACGCGTTATCAGCGATAACTGCGTCACCAGCAAAAGCACGGCCTAGACCAGTAGCTGATTGAGCATTAAGTTGGAAGCCTGCAGCGAGAGCGTGTTGCGAAGCTAGAGTTGCGGTTGTGATAGTCACTGCTAAAAGTGATTTTTTAAACAGACGCGTCTTGTTCATTTTTGCTTTTCCTTTTTGGTTCGTCTCTAGTGGACGATATTATTTGAGCAAAAGCTCAGTGGTGGCTGATACTAGACCCAAGTATATGATATAGAAATCCGACCATTAGGTACTTTGGCAATAAAATTGTGTAAATGATGGCTATCTGGCAGGAAAATGCTGACAAATGCATCTTTTTAGAGTTTGTACTCTACTTTTATGCTAAAAAAATGGCCTGAGCGCGTTGCTCAAGCCATGATGTAGGTCACAAATTGTTACTAATTTGTTAATTTTGGGGTTTGATGATATTTGACAGACTTTCAGCGATCTTAGCCACGTTTTCACCCTCTTCACCGACGAGGATTAAACTGTTATTTCCCATAGGTTCGACAACCCCAGCCATGCCATCTTTTTCAAAGTTGATTGCTTTATCTGATGCGATGCCTGTTAAGAACATCGTGACTTTGCCTTTTTCACCTTGAAATACCATGTGTACCGCGTTTGATTTACCGAACCCACAATGGTTAAGGTAATAAACGTGATAAGGGAAGGTGTCAGACAGTTGATGGTCAAAAGGCATCATCTTGGCGTTGATCTGTGAGGACTCGACGCGTTCATCCAGCTTAGCGACAAACGGCTGTTCGTCGATCACGTGTTTAATCGCTGTATTAGCCAGACTAGCTTGTGCTGGCGTGATGATAAGATTACCCCAGTTTAGTTGTCCCACAAGCAGGCCCGCGACAAAGGCGACTGAAGCGGCCATTGCCATCGCTTTACGAGCGAAATTCGGTCTAACAACCTTGTCTTCCAGTGCAGAACTTTGGTTGAACAAAATTCTATCAGCCAAATCTTCAGGAACTTCAACTGCCATTGCTTTTGCAATGCGTTTATCAAGATCAAGAATCTCATCAGCAAACTGTCGATTTTGCTCGCTTGCTGAGATCGCCGCATTAATCGACTCATCTCGCTGTTTAGGGTCGGACATAATGCGTCGACGGAATTCGAGTTCATCCATTTTGCTGCCCCCTTTGTGTATTGTCTGAATCTAACAACTCTTTCAGTTGATTACGTGCCCTGAATAGACGTGTCATAACAGTATTCTTATTAAGGCCAAGAATGTCGCCGATTTCTTCGCCACTAAATCCACCAACAACTTGAAGAAACAGTGGTTCACGGTACTCTTCTTCAAGCTTCATTATCTGTGCTTGAACCCATTGAGTTTGATGATGGGGATCATCAGAGGTCTTGGCATCATTACCATGATCTTCGATATCAACCAGATCAAATTGTTTACGTTCGAAGCGGCGCGCATTCTCTCGTCTCAAAATCGTAATGAGCCAAGACTTAGCGGCTTTTTCATCTTGTAAGCTATCGAGTGACTTCCAGGCTCTTAAACAAGTCTCCTGAACCAAATCTTCAGAAATGGTGGGATCTTTACACAGCCAATATGCGTATCGATATAAGTCACGGTGATAGGCTCTTACAAGAGCTTCATATTTTCTTTGCTTGTCCATATCCGAGTTGACCGGATCCTTGGACTTTTTCTTTCCAAAAAATTGAATAATTGACACATGTGCCTCCATTGTTGCCATGTGATTTCTTATTTTTGTTTTATCAATGCCACAATCATGTCCAATGAGCGGTTACTGGCCACTGCGTTTTTACCGTAATTGCGCATGTTTTGTGTTATTCATCGCCGGATTAGACGTGACCTCACAATTATATTGAGAGATATATAAGTCCAACGACATAGAAATCGAACTAAAATTGATCTACTTCAAAATCTAGCTAACTCTAACGGTTATAGTAACACCTGTCATCTAGTCGGTGTTTACATCGACAAGTTGAGCAAGATGACACTTCCTTTTGAAGGCTGACTTTACTTTCTCCTAATCAGGAAACTGATTATTTCAATTGGCGTAAGTTAATTGCTTTATATATTCCAACCACACAGTTTTGTGTGGTTTTTTTTTGCCTAAAATCTAAGCCAGAGAGGGCTGTTGGCTTTGATTTCACTTGGCCCTGACTTACCGACCTACCTATGCTGTATTAATTGTCCCATCTAAACACGGTGAATGTGGAATCTGGCTTGAGTCACGTTTATTCAAACGAGCGTTTGATTGAATTAACAATCTCGTTACAATGATTCTGGTCAGACCTCTATCTATTAAGGAGCAACAATGGGCAAGCAGGAAGTGAAAACTCGCTCAGGAGAACGCGTGGCGATTGTCGCAGGATTGCGAACGCCTTTTGCACGTCAAAGTACAGAATTTAGCCAAGTTCCCGCGGTGGACCTAGGCAAAATGGTGGTGAGCGAAATGCTGGCCCGCACTGAAATCGATCCTAAGCTGATTGAGCAAGTGGTGTTTGGCCAAGTGGTGCAAATGCCAGAAGCGCCAAATATCGCTCGTGAAATTGTATTGGGTACTGGTATGCACATCCATACCGATGCTTACAGTGTCACTCGAGCATGTGCGACAAGCTTTCAGTCTGC
The DNA here is from genome assembly GCF_050113875.1 of Vibrio sp. TRT 1302. NCBI lineage: Bacteria > Pseudomonadati > Pseudomonadota > Gammaproteobacteria > Vibrionales > Vibrionaceae > Vibrio > Vibrio sp. TRT 1302. The sequence continues at coordinate 50,639 of NZ_JBNJOF010000017.1, forward strand.
GGTGAATGTTGCCGAAAGCATTATGGCTGGCACAATCGATGTAGGTATTGCTGGTGGTGCCGACTCTTCATCTGTCTTGCCAATTGGTGTGTCTAAGAAGCTAGCAGCAAATTTACTTGCTCTGAGCAAAACCAAAACTCTTAGCCAGAAGCTCAATATCCTAAAAACGCTTTCTCTTAAAGACTTGATGCCAGTACCGCCTGCCGTTGCTGAATATTCGACGGGTCTGTCTATGGGGCAGACTGCCGAACAAATGGCAAAATCTCATGGTATTACACGTCAGGCTCAGGATGAGCTTGCCCATCGCTCTCATACCTTAGCTGCGCAAGCTTGGAATGAAGGAAAAATTGCTGGTGAAGTGATGACCGCTTTCCCTGAACCTTATAAAAAGTGGATCGCGAAAGACAATAATATTCGTGAAGATTCTACGATTGAAGGTTACGCGAAGCTTCGTCCTGCTTTTGACCGCCAATACGGTAGTGTGACTGCGGCGAACAGTACCCCTCTAACGGACGGTGCTGCGGCCATCATGCTAATGCGTGAAGGCAAAGCGAAGGAGCTTGGCTTAGACATCATGGGTTACATTCGCTCATATGCTTTCTCTGCAATTGGAGTCGAAAGCGACATGCTGATGGGACCATCATATGCGACGCCAATGGCACTCGATAGAGCTGGAATTCAGCTTTCTGATCTCACCCTAATTGATATGCATGAAGCATTTGCAGCTCAAGCGCTCTCCAATGTGAAGATGTTTGCCAGCGATAAATTTGCTCAAGAAAAGCTAGGTCGCTCTAAAGCAATCGGTGAGATTGATATGGATAAGTTCAACGTACTTGGTGGTTCAATCGCTTATGGTCACCCATTTGCTGCAACAGGAGCACGTATGATTACTCAAACTTTGAGAGAACTGCAACGTCGTGGTGGAGGTCTTGCTCTTAACACCGCTTGTGCTGCAGGTGGTTTGGGCGCGGCAATGGTATTGGAGGTAGAATAATGAGTGAACAAACCGCATTTAACTTATCAATTGATGAACAAAACATTGCTTGGTTAGCTATCGACGTACCGGGCGAAAAAATGAATACACTTCAAGCAGCGTTTGCTGAAGAAATGGAGTCAATATTCACGCAGTTGGCTGAAAAACAGTCGTCACTGAAAGGTCTGATTGTTCACTCTCTCAAGCCAGACAACTTTATCGCGGGTGCTGATGTTCGCATGTTGGACGCGTGCACCAGTGCGGGCGAGGCGCAAGCGTTGGCTGAAAAAGGTCAGCAAATGTTTCAGCAGCTCGCTGATCTACCTTATCCGGTAGTGGCGGCGATTCATGGCCCGTGTTTGGGTGGTGGTTTGGAACTTGCGTTGGCGTGTGATTACCGCGTTTGTACCGATTCTGATAAAACGCGCCTTGGTCTACCAGAAGTCCAACTGGGCTTGCTACCAGGTTCTGGTGGTACCCAGCGTTTACCACGCCTGATTGGTTTACTGCCTTCATTAGACTTGATCTTAACAGGTAAGCAGTTAAGAGCGAAAAAGGCGAAGAAGCTAGGTGTCGCTGACGCCGTTGTGCCGAAGACGGTTCTTCTAGACGTTGCAAAAAGTTTTGTTGAGAAACATACAGGCAAAAGCAAGACAAAACGTAAAGCGTCAACCAAAGAGAAGTTAATGGCGAATACGGGTCTTGGCCGTAAAGTAATCTTTGAGCAGGCAGCAAAGAAAACACGCGAGAAAACTCGTGGCAACTACCCAGCTGCTGACGCCATCCTAGAAGTCATTCGTTTTGGCCTTGAAAACGGTTTTGAGAAAGGTCAGAAGAAAGAAGCTGAGCGTTTTGGTGAACTGGTTATGACTCCAGAGTCAAAAGCACTGCGCTCAATATTCTTTGCCACGACAGAGATGAAAAAAGAGCACGGTAGTGACGCTGAACCGAAAAAACTACAACGTGCGGCGGTACTGGGTGGTGGCTTGATGGGGGCTGGTATTAGCCACGTAAGCGTAGCCAAAGCAAAAGTACCAGTACGTATTAAAGATGTGTCTAACGACGGTGTATTGAACGCGCTAAAATACAACTACAACTTGTTTGAAAAGCAGAGAAAACGCAAGATTTTGTCGAAAGCTCAGCTTCAGGATAAGATGCTACAGTTGTCTGGTGGTACAGATTTCACCACATTCAACCATACTGACATCGTGATTGAAGCCGTATTCGAAGATTTGCAACTTAAACAGCAGATGGTTGCTGATGTGGAAGAAAACGCGAAAGATAGCACCATTTTCGCTACCAATACATCTTCTTTGCCTATCCATCAAATTGCTGAGAAGGCGGCGCGACCTGAAAATGTGGTTGGTCTCCACTACTTTAGCCCAGTAGAGAAGATGCCTTTGGTAGAGGTTATCCCTCATCAAGGGACGTCGGATGAAACCATCTCTAGTGTGGTTGAGTTCGCTCGTAAGCAAGGTAAAACGCCGATCGTTGTTAAGGACTGCGCTGGGTTCTATGTAAACCGCATTCTTGCTCCTTACATGAATGAAGCTGCGCAAGTTCTAATGGCTGGTGAGCCTATTGAACAGCTTGATACAGCACTGCTTAATTTTGGTTTCCCAGTTGGCCCAATCACTCTTCTTGACGAAGTTGGTGTCGATATTGGCGCTAAAATCATGCCTATATTGGTCAAAGAGCTGGGTGAGCGCTTCCAAGGACCAGATGTGTTTGACAAGCTACTGAATGATGGTCGTAAAGGACGTAAGAGTGGTAAAGGCTTCTACACCTACAAGGGTAAGAAGAAAGAAGTCGATAAATCTGTGTATAAATTGCTCGCACTTAAGCCAGAATCCAAACTGGCTGAAAGAGAGATGGCTCTGCGCTGCGTGCTACCAATGCTCAATGAAGCGGTGCGTTGTCTTGATGAAGGCATCATCCGTAGTCCAAGAGATGGCGACATCGGCGCGATCTTCGGTATTGGTTTCCCTCCATTCTTAGGTGGTCCATTCCGTTACATGGATCAAATCGGCATTAAGAAGCTGGTTGAAATCATGAACGAACACGCGCAGAAATATGGCGATCGTTTTGCGCCGTGTGATGGGCTACTCACTCGAGCGGGTCTTGACCAAGCATTCTACTGATTATCAAGAAATTTATGCTAGGCGAACCGAGAGGTTCGCCTTTTTTATTTGTGAGAGTTATTATCAAGAAGAAAAAACAAAAACGCTAAAAAGGATGTCAAATGGATGCTCTAGATTTACTGCTCAACCGTCGCTCAATTGCCAAGTTGTCAGAGCCCGCTCCAGAAGGTAAAGCACTAGAAAACATTATTCGCGCTGGTTTACGTGCCCCAGATCATGCAGGGTTGACACCGTGGCGCTTTGTTATTGCCCAAGGTGAAGGGCTTGGAAAACTGTCCGAAATTTTGCTTAAAGCGGCGCAAGCAGAGCAAAGCGAGCAAGCGGTGATCGATAAAGTAAAGAACGCACCTTTTCGCGCACCTATGGTGATCACTGTTATTGCGAAAGTCACAGAGCATGACAAAGTCCCAGCTTTTGAACAGCATCTATCAGCGGGTTGTGCAGTGCAGGCGATGCAAATGGCGGCAGTCGCGCAAGGTTTCCAAGGTTTCTGGCGCTCTGGCAAATGGATGTTCCACCAAGAGGTGCGTAGTGCGTTTGCTCTTGAGGGTGAAGACCAAATAGTCGGATTCCTGTATCTAGGAACAGCAGGCTGCACACCAATGAAGGTGCCTGACAGGGATCTGAGTAAGTTTGTTGAATACCTTTAACCGATAAAGAGAGAGCTTGGTTTACGCCAAGCTCTCTTCTTTTTAATGGATGTTGTAAGCAATTACAAAGTCGATAAACAGACGTACTTTCTCAGGGAGGTGATCTTTGTGGTTGTACAACATATAGATGTCGCGAGGGTTCGCACTCCAATCTTGAAGCACTCGAACCAAGCTCCCATCTTCAATATATTCACGCAGCATAACGTCTGGCATCAGAGTGATGCCTAAGCCTTCCGAACAAGCACTTCTGACCACATTCAGCGTGTTGGCTTGAAAACGTCCTTTATCGTTATTGATGACGGTTTCGCCACTGTTGTTCGACAATTGCCATTTGAGCAGTGGTGACCCTTTTAGTAGCGAGTGCTGATGAAGTTCCTCCGCATGCTTCGGCGCAGGATGGGCTTTGAGATATTCGGGACTCGCCACCAAAATATCCGCCACAGAGCTAATTTTACGCGCGATAAGGCTTGAGTCACGCTGAGGGCCGACTCGGAAAATAACGTCCCACTCGGTTGGGTCAAGTTGCTCTGAGTGATTGCTGGTGGTGAGCTCGATGTTAATGTCCGGGTACTGGCACATAAACGCGTTAAACATCGGCATCATCATTCGTTTGGTCAGATTCGACGGTGCAGTGATGCGAATTTTACCTGCGGCACCGCGGCACTCATCGGTGATTTCTTCCGCAGCGAGTGTTAGACGGTTGAGTAGAGGTGAACACTCTGCATAAAATCGTTCGCCAGCTTCTGTCAACGAGAGTTTACGCGCGTGGCGGTTAAGCAAACGAAGGTTTAAAGATTCTTCTAATGCCTGAATACGTCGCGTAATTGTTGCAACAGGAATCATTGTTTTACGCGAAGTTGCTGTATAGCTCCCATTTTCGACTACTAGTCTAAACAGGTTTAGGTCATCTAATTTCATTGTACCAGACACATATTTTTACGAATTCGATTAATTTATATCTATATCAAATGCTAAAGCTTGAGTCATATCAACAACTACAGCGAAATTTGATATCCCATACATATAGTATGCAACTCAGGTCAAAAGTGGAAGATTTGTATAAACAGCCTTTCGCGACTACTTTTTAAAGAGTGTTTGAAACAACTGACAACAATAAAAATAACGAAACGTTGTACCCCATGCAGTTTGTGAGGCGAAGGTTTATGCATAAGACAATCGAAGTTGGGACCAGTGCGACAGTACCAGTCTCCGGTGGACAAAAAGTGATTATGCTGGTGGATGACGACCCGATATTTCGTCGTATCACCTCAGGTTTTTTACTTGCCCAAGGATACAAGGTCATTGAAGCAGAAGATGGTCTAGATGGCTTACAAAAATTACGTACTGGTGAACCAGATTTAATACTCTGCGACCTCTCTATGCCGATTCTTGATGGAATAGAGTTCGTTGAAGAGGTGAGTTTGGAATATCCATCACTCCCTTTAATCGTCGTTTCTGCGACGGACGAGATATCGGATGTCGCCAAAGCGCTCCGATTTGGCATCAAAGATTTCCTCGCCAAGCCGATCAGTAATCACGCCCACCTTGCTTGTGCGATAGAGAACACGCTAGATGACTCAGACAACCATTTGAGCGACCAACGGGATTTTTCAAGCCAGTGGTTCAGAGTGGATAGTGGGGATATGCCGGAAGAACAAGAGTTACACTGGCATTTAGAGTATTTGGAAGACAACCCGAGTGCAGCGAAAGACCTGCTTCATGCCCTGTTGCCGGACAAAGATACTTCCCAAGGTGATTGGAAATGCAGCTACCGACTGCTTCAGTCCACAGATGTGATGCCGCTGGTTTTCGACTATGCGTGGTTGATGAACGGTCAGTTGGCCTTTTATCTAGTGGATTCTGACAGTGAAGGTCAGCATGGTGCGGCAACCACCTTAATGATCCGCGCTCTTTTCCATGACTATCTGCGTAATTTGAAGTGCTTTAATGCTGACTTGAAAGATATCGCATCTCTATTGGAGAAGGGCATTAAATGTACGGGGTGCAGCACACCAGTTCGGGCGCTATTTGGTATCGCTGACTTAGCTGAAGGGACACTCTCTTTGCTGCCTGCGGGTTTAGATGCCCAATGGTCAAATGGATACTTTAATCAGCATATTCCGGCTGGAGCTTTGTTGGGACAGAACTGTGGTAAGAACTTTATCACTTCAGATTTACCCATTCAGTCAGCCTGTCAGTTGACGTTAAATTGCCTCGGTTCAAGCAGTTTTAGTCTCGACATTTATCAAGGAGCGAAAGCGTAGCGCAGAGCATCACAGTTTCCAAAAACCCTAATTTTAGTCGGTGTTTGTCACCGTCTGATTAGGGTATAGTCCGCCATAAACAAAAATAGCCCATTTCCTTAACATTAAGTTAATGGTTTGGGTAATAAGTCGTCACCTACAATTTGAGAAGTGAGCTCATGGCAGACAAAGATTTTAAAGAACCATATAATATTTTTTACTTTCTAGGATTTATAGCAGTACTACTTATCCCGACGCTTCCAGCGACTCTTACCTGGATTCGCGTCTTAAATGGATACGCGGGCTTCTAAACCAGACTTCGGAGCATGCCATCAATATTCGTAAACTCTTTCTCAAATTTGTTGGTATGCTCAGCCTAGTTTTAGGCATCATCGGTATATTCCTTCCTCTATTACCTACCACCCCTTTTATTCTACTGGCTAGTGCGTGTTTTATGCGCAGCAGTCCACGTTTCCATTACTGGCTAAGGCACCATAAAACTTTTGGGCCGATGTTAACTAACTGGCACAAAAATCGCGCTGTCACCGCGAAAGTTAAAAAGCGTGGAGCGGTATGCATCTTGATGAGTTTTGCATTTTCAATCTGGGTAGTACCGCATTTCTGGTTAAAGATTATGCTAGTTTTGATGCTGATAGTTTTACTGAGTTGGTTTATTCGTTTGCCTGTGATGGAGCACCTTGCCGACAGCGAAGAAAATCACTAAGATTGCTAGGAAGTGTGCCCGCTTTTAGAGTGGGCGTTTGTTTTTTTAGGCACAATAAACTTGGTGACTGTTTCGGTTATAGCCTTAGTTTAGATTGTGCTGAGAACCATGCTAATCGTTGGTTATCGTTACCTGTAACTTGTTCAACCAACTTAGCCAATCTAAGTAAAGAGTTATGACAACTGAAACAATTGCGCAGATCAAATCTAGCATCAAGAGCATTGCTGACTACCCAAAACCAGGCATTCTTTTCCGTGATGTAACCAGTCTTATGGAAGACGCAAGTGCTTACCAAGCGACGATTCAACTACTGGTTGAAAAGTACAAAGATATGGGATTTACCAAAATCGTTGGTACAGAAGCACGCGGTTTTCTGTTTGGAGCGCCTTTAGCTCTTGAGCTTGGTGTCGGTTTTGTACCAGTGCGTAAGCCAGGTAAATTGCCTCGTGCGACCGTTGCTCAATCATACGAGCTTGAATACGGTACAGATACCCTAGAAATTCATACTGATGCGATCAAAGAAGGTGACAAGGTACTGGTTGTTGATGACCTTTTGGCAACTGGCGGCACTATCGAAGCGACAACGAAGCTAATCCGTCAACTCGGCGGTGTTGTTGAGCACGCTGCATTTGTGATTAACCTTCCTGAAATCGGTGGTGACAAACGTCTTGAAGGCCTTGGCCTTAACGTTTACAGCATTTGTGAGTTTGAAGGACATTAATCGGGTAGGTTATTAGTGAGTATAGTTTCATGAGTTATCTTGCCTTAGCGCGAAAGTGGCGACCAACCAAATTTAATGAAGTGGTTGGTCAGGCCCACGTTTTAACTGCATTAGAGAATGCTTTAGCACAGAATCGTCTCCACCACGCTTATCTATTCAGTGGAACGCGAGGCGTCGGTAAAACGACGATTGGACGTCTGTTTGCTAAAGGTCTGAACTGCGAAACAGGCATTACAGCCACACCTTGTGGGGTTTGTGATACTTGTAGAGAGATCGATGAAGGACGATTTGTTGATCTGCTCGAAATCGATGCGGCGTCTCGTACTAAGGTTGAAGATACTCGTGAACTCCTCGACAACGTGCAGTACAAACCTGCACGCGGCCGTTTTAAAGTCTACCTTATCGACGAAGTTCACATGCTGTCTCGCCACAGTTTCAATGCCTTATTGAAAACACTGGAAGAGCCGCCTGAGTATGTGAAGTTCTTGTTGGCGACCACTGATCCACAGAAGCTGCCGGTAACGATTTTATCGCGCTGTCTCCAGTTTCATCTGAAACCGATCAGCGTCGACAACATTCATCAACAGCTCGATCATATCTTACAGCAAGAAAAAGTTGTTTCAGAAGCACGCGCCTTGGGAATGATCTCCCATGCTGCTGATGGCAGTATGCGTGATGCGTTGAGTTTGACTGACCAAGCTATCGCACTGGGCAATGGACAAGTCTTGACTGACAGCGTCGCGCACATGCTGGGTACGCTAGATACAGATCAAGCATTACACCTGCTCGAAGCCATTAGCTCCAAACAGCCTCAGGTCGTGATGGATTGTGTTACAGCGCTTGCACAAAATGGTGTTGAGTGGGATGGATTGCTACAGCAGTTAGCTGCACAGTTGCATCGTTTAGCCATGTACCAAGCGTTACCTGCCACCTTAGACCAATCTCAGCCTGATGCCGAGAAAGTTGAGCTATTGAGCCGTCAGCTATCGCCACAAGATGTTCAACTTTATTACCAAATTGCGCTTAAAGGGAGACAAGACCTTCCTTTAGCACCGTCGGAGAGAACTGGCTTAGAGATGGTTCTTTTGCGTATGATGGCGTTTAGGCCAGCATCGCAAGCACAAGCAAACACGATTTCTGTTGCTGTAGAACCGCAAGTGCAGGTGAAGACACCTACGCAAAGTCATGTCTCACCTCGCTCTGCCACATCCTCAATGCAGCCGACGAATCAAACTGCTGAGCGAGCACCTGTCCCTCAGGCGAGCCCTAGTCAACCAGAGATGCCACCAGTGGCGCACTATGATGCTCCTCCGGCTACCGATTATATGCCTGAGCCGCCGAACTATGATGAAGTTCAGCAGTATTACGACCAACAAGGCAATCAGCCAAGTTCTGCCGCACCGGTTGAACAGCCTGCTCAGCCACAACAATCAAGCGCTCCTTCTCGTGTCGCTGGCTTGAGGCATCAACTGCGCTCGCAGCGCAATGGGGTGAATTCAGGGCAAGGGAATACGCCAAAAAAGGCTAATGCGACATCTGCAAAACCAGAGTCTGTTCTAGAACGTGTAGCAAGAAAGCACGCCGGAACCGAGCAGGTGTCGCCATTGTCTAACCCGAATATCAATGCAACACCTGAGGCAGACGATGAACCGTATCGCTGGAAACCGTCGCTGCCACAGATAAACACGGTTAAAACTGAGCTGACGCCGACCTTACTAAAGCAAGCGTTAGAGCATGAAAAAACACCAGAAATGGTGGAGAAGCTGGTACAAGAAAGTCTAGAACAGAGCGAGTGGGCCAAGTTAATCAGCCAACTGTCGACGGCTAAGCTGACTGAGCAGTTAGCGTTAAACTCGCATTTCCAGAAGAGTGACGCGTCCATTTCCTTAGTGTTGAGAGCATCGCAGGCGCATCTAAACACAGATCGTGCACAAAGTGAGTTGCTTGGTGAATTAAATCGAGTTCTCAACCAAGAGTGCCACTTGAGCGTTGAGATTGGTGAAAGTGGTGAGACGCCTCTAGAGTTAAGAGACAAGCTGTATCAAGGGCGTTTACAGCGTGCTTTTGACAGTCTGGAAAGTGACCCGAATATCCAGTTCATCCAAAAAAGGTTTGCCGCTGAACTCGACAGTGAAAGCGTTAGACCGATTTGATTTTTACGGGGTTGAATCGTAATGAGCCAGCCCCCATCTAATAACGAAACAAGCTAAATAACCAGAGAGATTAACATGTTTGGTAAAGGCGGTATGGGCAATCTAATGAAGCAAGCCCAGCAAATGCAAGATCGCATGCAAAAGCTTCAAGAAGAAATCGCAAATATGGAAGTAACAGGTGAGTCTGGCGCTGGCCTTGTGAAAGTGACCATTACTGGCAGCCACAGTGTACGTCGTGTTGAAATCGACGACAGCTTGATGGAAGACGATAAAGAGATGCTTGAAGACCTTATCGCAGCCGCTTTTAACGACGCAGCACGTCGTGTTGAAGAAACTCAAAAAGAGAAGATGGCAAGTATTACCGGTGGCATGCAACTACCACCTGGTATGAAAATGCCTTTCTAATCAACAAGGTTAAATAATGCGCACCAGTCATATGCTGGAGCAATTGATGGAGGCCTTACGTTGTCTGCCTGGGGTTGGCCCTAAGTCGGCACAGCGTATGGCCTTTCATTTGTTACAGCGAGATAGAAAGGGCGGCTTACAATTAGCCGATGCACTGAGTCAGGCAATGACCGAAATTGGGCATTGTAATGAGTGTAGAACCTTCACGGAAGAAGACGTTTGCCACATCTGTACCAATCCTAAACGTCAGGAAAATGGTCAACTTTGTGTGGTAGAAAGTCCGGCAGATATAGCTGCGGTAGAAGCTACAGGTCAGTACTCAGGTCGATACTTCGTATTGATGGGGCACTTGTCGCCTCTAGACGGTATCGGTCCGAGTGATATCGGCCTCGATGTTCTAGACTATCGACTACGTCGAGGTGACATTTCAGAAGTCATCTTAGCCACAAATCCGACGGTTGAAGGTGAAGCAACGGCTCACTATATCGCGGAATTGTGTAAAGAAAGTAACGTGTTAGCAAGCCGCATTGCTCACGGTGTTCCTGTTGGGGGTGAGTTAGAGCTCGTTGATGGTACGACACTCTCTCATTCGCTACTTGGCCGACATAAGCTGTAATCGTTCCAAATAAAAGCAAAGCCGCGATATCTATCGCGGCTTTTTTATAACGTCTGTTAGTCTTGAGAACCCGCAAACGAACGGTAGGCGAAAGCGCCAAGAGCGGCACCGACGATAGGTGCTAACCAGAACAACCAAAGCTGAGAGGTAGCCCAGTCACCGACGAAAACAGCAACTGCTGTACTACGAGCAGGGTTTACTGACGTGTTAGTCACTGGGATGCTGATCAAATGAATCAGTGTCAAACCCAATCCGATCGCAATCGGAGCAAAACCTTGAGGAGCACGTTTGTCTGTCGCTCCCATGATGATAATGAGGAACATCATCGTCATCACGACTTCGGTGAGTAATGCCGCCGTCAATGAGTATTGACCTGGAGAATGTTCGCCGTAGCCATTTGCCGCAAAACCTGACGCCGCGACGTCAAAACCAGACTGGCCTGTCGCAATAAAGTAAAGAACCGTTGCTGCGATAAGTCCGCCAATCACTTGAGCTACGATGTATGGAAGAACGTGTCGACCTTCAAATCGACCCCCTGCCCACAAGCCGATAGTCACCGCTGGATTTAAGTGACAGCCAGAAATATGGCCGATAGCGAATGCCATGGTTAATACGGTTAAACCAAAAGCAAGAGATACGCCAAGTAGTCCGATGCCAACATCAGGGAAGCCGGCTGCCAAGACTGCGCTGCCACAGCCGCCAAGCACTAGCCAAAAAGTGCCAAAAGATTCTGCAAAGTATTTATTCATTAGGTTATTCCTAAAGTTTGATTGGAAACACATGTAGAACATAGGCAACAAATGTCATGATTGTGTGAGCCAAATAGCGAACGGAAGGAATAGTTTTATGATTCTAAAAACTGAAACGAAAATTTGTAGGAAAGTGAGATAAATACTCACTATCTGGACTAACGAGAAGGTGCGATTGACGATTTCAAATCGATATTCTAGCGAATCGATCTAAGTTAATGCTTCGAGTTCGGTAATATTGCTGATCGCTTCGGCGTTTGTCGAACCACAAACGACTGGGCAAGGCTTAAAGTCGTGACAAACTTTAGGACGTTCTTTCTGACCAAATAACCGACATAGATTGTCGTCATTAAGTTGAACGCAGCGAACGCCCGCGGGCTTACCATTTGGCATGCCTGGTATTGGCGACGAAATACTCGGAGCGATACAACATGCCCCACAACCTAAGCGACATTCCATAAGTGATTAGCCTTAACGTAATTTGGCAGCATGTTAGCAAGAAATGTGACTTTTATCACTAATATCTTTGAATGCAGTGTCGACCTGATAAGCAAAATCTATCGCATAGGAAAATTTTTTTTCGTGAATTTGATGTTGTTAATGGAATAAATACTCTAGAAGATAGGCCGATCAGAGTGGATTTTCGTGGATCACGACTATTTATCCTTTCGTAAATTATTTGCTAGTTGTTGTGGAATTAAAATCACCATGATGCAAATTTAATTTGAACCAATGCATCAGGTTTAAAAGTTTTTAATAATAGTGGTGTTAATAATAGTTTTGCATTCATCATGCCGTTTATTTAGAACTATAGACCGTATAAATAAAAGAATGCTATTTTATTAGTCAATTTGTTGTTAATGAGTTAATTGTTGATTAAATAGCGAGCAAGAAATTGCTTGATCTACAGGCTGCCATTTGCCTAAAATTAGCGAATGATTAATTCGGTATTTATTTTAATATTTAATACTCAGATATTTCCTTCTATTTTGTGAGTTTATTCTTAATTAATTTCCTTGAAATTTTATGATTAAATAGGGTTATTTTCGGCCTCTAGAAACTGAGGATAATGGAAGGTAACTCATACCTTAAATAGCAGGTTCTGGTACGGTAAAATATTATAATAACCTGCAGCGAGAGTAGGGAAACTGATCAGTTATGATTTCGAGTCACAGGGTGGTAGTCGTGCCAAAGTTCACCAAACTGCTTTCCATTATTCTAGCGACTGTTACGTATAGCTTCAGTGCATTGGCTATTGAAAATTATGATGTCGAGAAAATGTCTGCGGCAGAGGCCTATGAGTATGGCAAGCTGCTTCGAGCGCAGTTTCGGAACATAGAAGCGAGAGCTTACCTCAAGTACTCAGCAGATAATGATCATCCTGATGGCGCCTATGCTTACGCGATGGAGATGATGGGTTTCCAAGACAGTGTAAGAGCTACGGGCTATGCAAGAGACTACTTGATAAAAGCTGCACAAGCCGGGAGTAAACCCGCTCTTAAGTACCTGTATCGTTATGGGGACTGGTTAAGTGCTGCAAAGCGCGACAAATATAAGAGTCAGTACTATAACAGCCTGATTGAGATGGGGGCTAAGTCACCGGGTCTCGCTTATTTATATTTGTCAGACTATTTTCACGCTTCAGACGCCGACTTATCTGAGTATTACTTAAATAAGGCTATGGCGTTCGAAATACCTAACGCTTACATGACCAGTGCGCAAAGGCTGGAGAATGGGGAAGGTGATTACTTCTTCGCAAGTGAACGATTCGAAAGGTCGCGCAGCCTATACTTAAACGCAGCGACTGCGGGGTATATTCCTGCGATCAAGCGGTATGTAGCTATCTTGGAGTCTAGTGGCAAGTTTCAGGAAGCTCTTGAGTGGAGAGAGGCAGGTCTGAAGCAAGGAGACATTACCTCGTTGGTCACGCTAGGCAATATCTATAGTGGCAATAGTCTCCGATACAGCTTTGTCACGGCCGATCTGGTAAAGGCAAAGGCATACTATGAACTCTATTTAGAAAATGCCGGACAAGACAGATTCAGTAGTATATATCGGCAGGTTGAGGCTAATTATCAAGAAACCTTAGATCGAATAACAGACGTTCAAATTCCTCACTCCGAAGCATTTAAAAATGAACTGTCTGAAATCAACTATTTTTACCACTATGACTATCTTTGGAATACCTATTAATAAATTATCTTTCGTAGACGTCGTTCGGTAATTTGGCTTGTGGTGGTTGTTTGATGGATTGTGTTCTTAATATAAAAGATAGCGAGCACTAAATTAGTGAATTATTAAATTAGCTGTTTATAAATCTGTAATTATTATCTGATGGTGAAATTATTCAGCCTGATGTTCTTTGCGAGCAATCGGCAGATTACTTTATTGTCAATATAAATGCCATTCCCTTTAAATTTAATATCGGAGAACTTTGATTATGTCTAAGGAAGGAAGCGTAGCGCCTAAAGAGCGGATTAATATTAAATATATTCCGGCTACAGGTGACGCTCAAGCTGAAGTTGAACTTCCACTCAAAACATTGGTTGTTGGAGACTTTAAGGGCCACACCGAAGATACCCCTGTTGAAGAGCGCAGTACCGTTTCAGTTGATAAGAACAATTTTGAATCTGTGATGCGTGAAAGTGAGTTGCGTCTGACGACTTCAGTGAAAAGCAGGCTTACTGAAGATGAAAATGCAGAGCTGCCTATTGAATTGAATTTTAAATCATTGGCTGATTTTGCACCGGACTCCATTGCTGGTCAGGTTCCTGAACTTAAGAAGCTTATCGAACTTCGTGAAGCACTGGTCGCGTTAAAAGGTCCACTAGGTAACATTCCAGCTTTCCGCGATCGCTTACAAGAATTGCTGCATTCACAAGACTCACGCGACAAGCTTCTGGAAGAGCTAAATCTTGTCAGTGAAGACGCTAAATAAAACAAAATGCTGACTAATAACATTCGTCATTTAATGGATTAGGAAATACCTGATGTCTACAGAAACGGTACTTGAAAGACCCCAGCTGGCTGAAGGCGGCTTACTGGATGAAATCATGGCGCAGACTAAAATCGCGCCAAATGAAGATGGCTACGATATTGCCAAGAAAGGCGTCGCGGCGTTCATCGAAAACTTAATTGGTTCTGAACAAGCGGAAGAAGCGGTCAATAAGTCTCTTGTTGATCAAATGCTGGTTGAGTTAGATAAAAAAATTAGCGCGCAGATGGATGAAATCTTGCACGACAGCCAGTTTCAACAAATGGAGTCTGCTTGGCGTGGCCTGAAGCTGCTTGTTGATCGCACTGATTTTGGTGAAAACAACAAGATTGACCTGCTGCATGTGACCAAAGAAGAGTTACTTGAAGATTTTGAGTTTGCACCAGAAACGACACAATCAGGTCTATACAAGCATGTCTATTCTTCAGGTTATGGTCAGTTTGGTGGAGAACCAACGGGCGCAATTTTGGGTAACTTTACTTTTACGCCTTCTACACCGGATATGAAGCTGCTTCAATATATGGGTGCGCTTGGTGCAATGGCCCATGCTCCGTTTATTTCAAGTGTCGGTCCTGAGTTCTTTGGTATTGACTCGTTTGAAGAGCTGCCAAACATTAAAGACGTTAAATCGATCTTCGAGAGCCCGAAATACACCAAATGGCGTTCCCTACGTGAGTCTGAAGATGCACGTTACCTAGGTCTAACCGCCCCTCGTTTCCTTCTGCGTGTTCCTTATGATCCAGCAGAAAATCCAATCAAATCATTTAACTACTCAGAAAGTGTTACAGAATCTCATGAGCACTATTTGTGGGGTAATACGGCTTTCGCCTTTGCAACACGTCTAACAGACAGCTTCGCTAAATACCGTTGGTGTCCAAACATTATTGGTCCGAAAAGTGGTGGTGCCGTTGAAGATCTGCCGGTACACCTGTTTGAGTCTATGGGAGCGTTGCAAGCGAAGATTCCAACGGAAGTATTAATCACTGACCGCAAAGAATTTGAGTTGGCTGAAGAAGGCTTCATTGCACTGACGATGCGTAAAGGTAGCGACAACGCTGCGTTCTTCTCTGCAAACTCTATTCAGAAGCCAAAAGTCTTTCCGAATACTAAGGAAGGAAAAGAAGCGGAAACTAACTACAAACTGGGTACTCAGTTACCTTACATGATGATCGTCAACCGTTTAGCTCACTACATTAAGGTTTTACAGCGTGAGCAAATTGGTTCATGGAAAGAGCGTCAAGATTTAGAGCGTGAGCTAAATACTTGGATTAAGCAGTACGTGGCTGATCAGGAGAACCCGCCAGCAGACGTACGCAGTCGTCGCCCACTTCGTGCCGCGAAGATTGAAGTTGCTGACGTAGAGGGTAATCCAGGTTGGTATCAGGTTTCTCTGTCTGTCCGTCCTCACTTTAAATACATGGGTGCGAACTTCGAACTGTCCTTGGTTGGTCGTTTAGATCAGGCGTAATAAATATGGCGTACTTTGCACCGGAAGAAAGTACGTTTGGTGTTGGCTTCTTCGAACGTTTAGAAGCCAACTCTACTAACGTCTCTTTAACTCAAGGACCTGACGCCAGCGATGTGCTGAAGTCAATCAAGCTCAATGTTTCGAGAATTTTAAACACACGTGTTGGTGGTGCTCAAAGCTCACGCGAGTTAGGTCTCATCGACTTCAATGATGCGACGCTAGATACGCTTGATCTGTCTCTTAAAATCACCCTCGCTATTCAGGATTGTCTGAATAACTTTGAGCCGAGGCTACAGCAGGTCGAAGTTGTGCCTCAAACCGATAGCTACAGTCCCCTGTCGTTGAAATTCAAAATTACAGCGGAAATCAACAGTGAAGCAATACATGATCGCGTTCAGTTCAGTTTGCTGCTCGACCAAAACAGAAAATATCGAGTGATTTAGGGATTATGACTCAAGATAAGTACTTCAGAGAGGAACTGGCTTTTTTAAAGGAGCAAGGGCGAGAGTTTACGGAAATTCACCCTCAGCTTTCTCGTTTTCTCCACGGCAGAACGATGGACCCGGACGTTGAACGTCTACTAGAAGGCTTCGCTTTTCTGACTGCGAGACTGAGACAAAAAGTGGAAGATGAGTTCCCTGAACTGACTCACTCAATGATTAACATGTTGTGGCCTAATTATCTAAGGCCGATCCCGAGCATGTGTATATTGGCGTTTACTCCAAAGACGGGCATTAGCGAGCAACAAGTTATCGCTAAGGGTACTAAAGTCGACAGTAAGCCGGTATTGGGCACGAAATGCCAATTTCAAACTTGTCGCGAAGTGAAGCTTTATCCATTGGACTGTCATGATGTCAAAGCTCAGCATACGAGAGAAGCCTCTACGATTGATATTGAATTAAAGCTCATTGGTGATGTTAACGTTGGTCATTCGTTGCTGGATAGTCTCCGTTTTTACTTAGGTGGAGATCAGTACAGCTCACAAATGCTTTACCTTTGGTTAAATCACTACCTTGATAGAATCAGCATCGATGTTGCTGGCACTGAGTTTCCTCTAGCAAAAGAGCATTTCAAACCCGTAGGTTTTGATAGTGAGGATGCGTTGCTGCCGTATCCGACCAATGTGTATGAAGGCTATCGAATCTTACAAGAATACTTGTCCTTTTCTGAGGCGTTTCATTTCTTTGATCTATCAGGTCTCGATAAGGCGATCCCTAAAAATGTGACAGGACAGTTCACTCTTAAGCTGCATTTTTCCAAAACGCTTCCTGTCGACGTAAGGATCACAAAAGAGAATTTTCAGCTGTATTGCACACCCATCATCAATCTGTTTAAACACGATGCTGACCCTATCTCGCTGACGGGTCGTCAGTCGGAGTATAGAGTGGTGCCGTCAAGCCGTAAGCCATCTCACTATGAAATATTTAACATCGAAAGTGTTTCTGGATGGCAAGACACCACATCTCAAGGAAAAAGAGTTCGCGGAGCTGAGCGTATTTATTCGTCGTTTGAAAGTTTTCAGCATGAAGTTGAAAGGGTGAGAAATCGGACGGCTCTCTATTACCGGTTACGTGTCAAAGAGAGTATTCGTTCTGATGGTTTTGAATCCTTTATCTCATTTGTCCGAAGCGATGAAACGACATCGTTTGATATTGATGAAGCGGTTTCAATTAAGTTGAACTGCACCAACAGACTGCTACCACTCGAGTTAGGGGTGGGGGATATCTGTAAGATGACGGATACCTCGCCACCGTTTGCTACCTTCACCAATATCTCTGTGCCTTCGCAATCTTTACGCCCCGTTTTAGACGGCAGCTTGCTATGGACACTCATCTCTAACTTGTCACTGAATTATTTATCGTTGCTGTCAAAAGATGCCCTTAGCAGCGTACTTAGAGCCTACGATTTTAAAGCTTTGGTTGATAGGCAGGCAGAGAGGGTATCGAGGCAGCGGTTAGATGCGATTCAAAAGATAGAGTCTAAACCAGTAGATAAGATTCTAAGAGGGTTACCGGTTCGTGGTCTTCAATCGACGTTGCAGATGGATCAATCAGGATTTGGTTCAGAAGGTGACTTATTCCTATTTGGGACAGTGTTGAGCCATTTCTTTGCCTTGTACGCGAGCATTAACTCATTTCATGAATTACATGTGGTCAATGTCACTAATCAGGAGAGGTACACATGGGGTACTCAGGCAGGGATGCAGCCACTGATTTAGTGGAACGAGTAGAGCTGCCTGAAATGGTAGCAATGCCAAACGATGTCCATGAATACAATTTCTATCAGCTTGTTGAGTTGCTACAAAAACTGAATGAGATGAATCCAGAAGAGGATATCTGGGAGCGCCAGTGCAAATTAGTGTTTAGTGCCAACCCAAGCTTAGGCTTCTCTCCGTCGGATGTGAATCGATTGGATCTACTCAACGACGAGAGAATGGTCATGATGACCAATTTCTTTGGGTTGTCAGGCGCGCAGTCACCGCTTCCAGGCTACGTGGTTGAGCAGTTATTAAATGAAGAGCCAGGTGGTGCCAAGCTGCCGTTTATGGATTTTTTTAATAACCGCCTGATCAACTTGGTTTATCGAATCTGGAGAAAATATCGCTACTTTGTGCGCTTTCAGCCAGATGCGCAAGATGATTTCTCAGCGCAATTGCTGTCATTGGTCGGTCTAGGCTCGCCTGACCTACGAGGGGATACCCCAATCAACTGGTGCAAGATGTTGGCCTATTCGGGAACTCTTGCCGGACGCAGTCGCTCTCCTCAAGTGGTGTCGGGAATCATTGCACACTGCTTTGATCTCGAAGAGGTCGAAATTAGGCAATGGACGCGACGCACAGTAAGAATTGATCCCTCGCAGCAAACTCGCGTGGGGAGCGCCAACTCTCAACTTGGGGTGTCATCAATGGTTGGGGAATCTGTGGTCGATTGTAATGGCAAATTTACTATTTGTATCAGCCGGTTATCGAGACAAAAGTTCTCCGACTTTTTACCTTCAGGTCAAGAGTTCGGCCCTTTATGTAAATTAGTCGAGCTTATTTTGCGTGAGCAGATGGCTTATGACCTAGAGCTGACGATGGACGATAACGAAGCGCCGGACTTTGTGTTAGGTGGATCTGCGGACATAGCACTTGGTTGGACTTCATTTCTTGGAACCAACGAAAAAGACAAAAGCGTACTCATTCAGGTAAGGCAGTAACGATGGAAACGACTGAAAAACTCAATTTAAACCTTTTGATTATCAATGCTCAGAAGTTGGAGTCGGGCTTATCTGTGCTAATGGATTGGGACGCAAACGGAGGCGTAATAGGTTCGTCATCGGATTCCAAATGGGTGCTTAAAGACACGAATGGTCATATTTATCCGCAGCATTGTGAAATCGTTGTGCACGATGGTGCGTTCTGCCTCAAAGATCTATGTGGCGAGACCTATATCAATGGTACAGAAATGCCGATTGGCAAAGGTTTGTTGGCGAAACTGGTCCACAAAGATCAAATTCAAATTGGCCCCTACCAAGTTCGGGTTGCCTTAGGTGATCTAGAAGAAGACAACATCACAGGTTCTTTAGCAAGCATGTTCGAAACGACGAACGATGATCTGCTTTCAGATGAAGTGCCCGATGGCGAGCACGATGAGCAAAAGGAGCACGTTGAAAACTCAGACCCAATCGCCGCTTTGGAAAAGCTGATTTCGCCCAACAAAGAAGAGTCTTTGATTGATGGCGAGCTGGCAGACGTTAATGCGGAAACTAAGCCGCAAGGGCTTGTTCCAGAAAACGATCTCACGTTAAGGGATCCAAACTTCACCGTGCAAGCTGACAGCGACAATGAGATTTCATCTTCGATGTCACTGAAAAGAATTCTTAGCTTTGGGTTTGGCGGCAAAAAGCAGTCTAAGCGTCAAAGTGCAAAAACAGAACAACTCACATTCAAATCAGACCGAGCGGTGCAGCTTGAGTCTCAACAAACAGCAGCTAACAACGTTTCAGAGGACTTTCAAATGGATGAGCAAACACTAGATTTGCTAGAGGAAGAAGTAGCAAAAAGTATTCAGTCGGAGCCGGCAGCCGTTAAAAACCTTGCCAACACCGGAGGGCACCTATTAACAGGGCCAATGCTTAATGGGCTAGGTGCGAACGTCAACCATACCGATGACATTGAACGTATGCACATGCTGTCTCAAGAGATGGGTGAATCATTACAAGCGTGTATACAGGGCATTTTGGATCTTCACCAACATGTGAGTGAAGGACGTTTTGGGACCTTAAATAGAAACCTTCAACCGATCGAAGATAATCCACTACGTCTTGGCTTGTCATATGAGGAGACGATTAAGACTCTGTACGACTCTGAGAAAAGTGCCGTGCACCTTTCCGCTCCAGCAGCAATTGAAGAGAGCTTAAAGAATGTTCAAGCCCACAATGAAGCGATGCAGCATGCGACGGGAGAAGCGTTAACGCAAATTCTGAACGCGTTTTCACCACAAGTGCTGTTGCGCCGATTCCAAAACTATAAACGTCCCCACCAAGATATTGGCCAAAATAACGATGCTTGGGCTTGGAACATGTACTGCAACTACTACCGAGAGCTCACCTCACATCGCCAACAAGGTTTCGAAAAACTGTTCTGGGAAATTTTTGAGCAGGCGTACGACAAGAAAATCCGTGAGAAACAGCTGGAGTTCTAAAGGTGAGAAATTTGCTATGGATATGCGCTTTCTCGATGTTTCTCATTGGCTGTAGCAGTGAACCTCAGCCTTATGATCCGACTGAGTTGCCGACCAAGGTCACCTTTAGCATTGTCGCGCAAGAGGAAGTTAACCCAAGTATTTTGGGGCAAGCTTCTCCAGTGGAGATCCAAGTATTTGAGCTGGTGGACGACTCGATGTTTATGTCTTCTAGTTACGACCAGATGGAAGAAGACTACGAGAAAGCGCTGAAAAGTAACTTTGTTAAAAGTTACGACTACGTTTTGTTACCCGGTCAGTTCAAGTTCGTCAACGCCATTGAGGTCGATGAAGAGACGAACTACATCGGGATTATGGCGAAATTTTCTGACATCGAACTGAGCGAATGGAAGAAGGCCGTCAAAGTAATCAATAAAGGCAGAGAGTATCACTTACTGATGCTTCTTAGCGACTACGACGTTAAGTTGGAAAAGGTGGAATAGATAAGATGTTTTCACGAAATCGTGTTATTTGGAACGAAGGTTTGTTTATCAAACCGCAGCATTTCCAGCAACAACAGCGCTACACGGAATATTACATCGATGAACGTGTGAGTTCAGTAAGTCGTTATCTGTATGGTATTTCTGAGTTTTCGCTCAATCCAGAATATTTATCGTTTGGTCGTATCGCTATCGAGCGAGCAGTTGGCATCATGCCTGATGGAACGGTTTTTCGTATTCCGCATGAAGACACCTTGCCTGATGCATTGGATATTGATGATGCGTCTCTCGCAAACCAGTTGGTTTATTTAGCGATTCCTCTTCGCAGTGAGTCACTGATGGAAATTAACTGGCCAGATGCTCAAGGTACTGGACGTTACGAAAGCCGCCGGCTTGAGGTTCGAGATGTCCATACTTTGCAAGGTGACATGACAACGATTGACGTTTCACCGATGCGAGTCCAACTGATGTTGGAGAAAGAAGATAGAAGTGCTTATGCATCGATGGCGGTGGGGCGCATATTGGAGAAGCGACCTGATGGCAGTGTCGTAATGGATCCTGATTTCTTCCCTTGTCACGTTAATGTGGCTGGAAACTTGGTATTGCACCGTTTTGTGAATGAGATTTCCGGTTTAATGCGTGAGCGAGCGAAGAACATTGCCCAACGTATTAGCTCTCCATCTCAAGGTGGTGTGGCGGATGTGTCTGACTTTATGCTTTTACAAGCGTTAAACCGATTACAACCTCAGATCCAACACCTCGCTGAGCTGAGAAGCCTTCATCCTGAACGCTTGTTTGAGTGCTTGTCTACGATTGCCGGAGAGCTGGCGACCTTTACCGATGAAAGTCGCTTGCCACCTAAAACGGTGAGTTACAACCACGATATGCCAACGGAATCGTTCTGGCCGCTTATTCGCAATTTGCGTCAGTCACTCAGCGTTGTTCTAGAGCCTAGAGCAGTCTCAATTCAGCTAGACAAACGTAAGTACGGCTTAATGGTTGCGGCGATTCAGGATCCTCAGTTGATGGATACGGCTGACTTTATCATTGCTGTTAAAGCTCGCATGCCGATGGATGAATTGCGTCGTCAATTTACGCAACAAACGAAAGTTTCGTCGGTTGAGAAAATACGTGAGCTTATTTCACTTCAACTACCGGGCATCCCATTGGTGGTCTTGCCCGTCGCACCTCGACAACTGCCGTACCACGCAGGTTATACCTATTACCAACTTGATAAAACCAGCACTGAATGGGGAATGCTAGCGCATTCTAGTGGTTTCGCTTTCCACGTGGCTGCTGCTTTTGAAGAACTTGATCTCCAATTCTGGGCGATTAGGAGTTAATCCATGGATAACAATAAGAAACAGGGTGAGTTCAGCGGCTTACTCCACGACGATGTAGAACAAATCAACCATGACCAAGATTATTGGTTTCAGCTTAGAGGAAGTGTATCTAACCCTCTGATTGATGCGGCGACGCCACTTCTTGGTTTGTCACTGCGAGTTCGACAGCTGTCTGAATGCGACAATATTAAAGCGATCTACGCTCAAACCATCGAGGAAATTAAGACCATCGAAATCGAGCTAACGGAGCAAGGTTTTGAGCATGCTGTGTTAATGGCTTATCGCTATATCTTGTGCACTTTCCTCGATGAAGCCGTGATGGGGACGGCGTGGGGCGCTTCGACTGTTTGGGCTGAACATTCCATGTTGTCGCGCTTTCACAATGAAACCTGGGGTGGAGAGAAAGTGTTTACCATTCTAAAGCGACTTGAAAGTGAGCCTCAACAATACAAGCCCTTGCTTGAATTTATCTACCAGTGTTTGGTTTTAGGTTTTGAAGGTAAGTACCGTGTTATTGAGTCTGGTCAGTTGGAGCGGGAAAAAGTCATCTCACAGTTACACAAGTTGATCAATCAAGATCATGAGGTGGACATCTCTCACCTAACCAGTGCGACAGAGCACGTCGTGCGTTCCAAATACAAGCTTAGTAAGCAGATCCCATTATGGTCGGTTTTTGCCGGTTTCATATTGCTTTGGGGAGGAACCTTCCTTGTATATAGCTACCTGTTACACGTCAAAACCAGTGACGTAATCGAACAATTAAAACAAATCTTATAACTAGAATAATTAAAGGCTAGGTGATTGCCGTGATACGCATTGAACTACCAACACTCATCTCGAAACTAAACCAACAGAGCAAACTCGCCCTTGAACAGGCTGCAACTGTTTGTATGGAGCGCCAGCACAGTGAGATTACGTTTGAACACTATCTTGAGGTTCTTTTAGACAACCCACTTTCAGATATTCGAGTCATTTTAAAACAGTCTGACTTAGCCCTAGATGATGTTAAACAGGCGATATCCAGTAGCTTTGTAAGGGGTCAATATTTAGATGGCTACCCAGCGTTTTCTCCGTTACTTGTCGAGCTTGTCCAAGAAGCTTGGTTGCTTTCCACCACGGACCTGAATCAAACAGAACTGCGCTCTGGCGCGATTTTACTGGCAGCGCTCACTCGTGCAGACCGTTATATGGATCCGAAACTCGTTCGTTTGTTGGACGTGATCAATCGTGAAAACCTGAAAAAGCACTTCGATGTTATCCTGTCTGACTCTTCAGAGACACAAGTCGCAGAACAGCCGAAAGCTCTTACAACGCAAAACTCCGATACCTCTCTGCTGACCAAGTACTGCACCAACGTAACAGAACAAGCGCGCCAGAACGAACTCGACCCAGTGTTGTGTCGAGAAAGTGAAATCAATTTGATGATTGATATTCTTTGCCGTCGCCGTAAAAACAACCCGATTGTGGTCGGTGATGCAGGTGTTGGTAAGAGTGCCATGATTGAAGGCTTAGCGCTTCGTGTTGTCGCGGGCTCCGTTCCGTTGCCGCTTCAAGGTGTTGAACTCTACTCTTTAGACCTAGGATTGCTCCAAGCGGGTGCATCTGTGAAAGGGGAATTTGAGAAGCGTCTAAAAGGCGTCATTGAAGCGATTAAGCATTCGCCAAAACCGATTATCTTGTTTATTGATGAAGCTCATAATCTCATTGGTGCGGGTAACCAAGAAGGAAGTGGGGATGCTGCGAATTTGCTCAAACCCGCTCTCGCTCGTGGTGAACTGTCAACGATTGCTGCTACCACATGGAAAGAATACAAAAAGTACTTCGAGAAAGATCCAGCGCTGACACGTCGCTTCCAACTCGTTAAGTTAGATGAACCTAGTGTCGAACAAGCAGTGGATATCCTGCGAGGATTGAACTCCGTCTATGAGCAAACTCATAATGTGCTGATCACCGATGATGCACTCAAGGCGGCGGCTGAGCTTTCGGCGCGCTACATCTCTGGTAGACAGCTGCCGGATAAAGCGATTGATGTTCTTGATACTGCTTGTGCACGTATTGCCATCAACCTGACCGCGCCGCCAAAGCGTTTAGCATTTATCGAAACCGCTTGCCATCAGCGCCAACTTGAAATTGATATGCTTGAACGCGCTCAGCTATTAGGCAAAGAGGTTAATCAGCAAAGGCTTGATGAACTTAAGACAGAAGAGGTTGCTAACGAGCAAGAGCGCGATCGCTTAACTGAGCAATGGCAACAGCAAAAGCAATTAGTTGAAACGATCATTGAACTTAGAGCTTCTCTAACGCAGCTCAATGACGAAGCCCCTCTGAGTGATAAGCAGCGCAGCGAAACTCTAGCGCAAATTCGCGTTAAATATGAAGAGTTAGAGTCCATTCCTCATGAACATCGTTTGATTTATGCCCAAGTTGACGCTCAACAAGTGGCAGAAGTCGTGGCTGACTGGACTGGTGTTCCGGTTGACCAGATGAACAGCGACGAACTGCACAAGATTACTCATCTAACCACGATACTTGGTCAAGCGATTAAAGGTCAGGATGTTGCGATCAAACGCGTCCACAAACATCTCCTCACTGCGCGTGCTGATTTACGCCGACCGGGGCGTCCGAAAGGGGCGTTCTTACTTGTTGGACCTAGTGGTGTAGGTAAAACGGAAACAGTGGTTCAGCTTGCTGAAAGCTTGTATGGCGGCAAACAGTTCTTGACGACGATTAACATGTCTGAATATCAAGAAAAGCATACAGTCTCGCGTTTAATCGGCTCACCTCCAGGTTATGTAGGTTACGGAGAGGGTGGAGTGCTGACGGAATCCATTCGTAAGATGCCATACTCTGTTGTGTTACTTGATGAAGTTGAAAAAGCGCACCCTGAAGTACTTAACCTGTTTTATCAGGCGTTTGATAAAGGGGAGCTTGCAGACGGTGAAGGGCGCCTAATTGATTGCCAAAACATCGTATTTTTCCTGACATCGAATTTGGGCTTCCAAACGATAGTTGACCATGCTGAGAGGTTAGATCAACTTGATGATGCCCTCTATCCTGAGTTAGCCGCATTCTTTAAACCTGCCTTACTTGCACGTATGGAAGTGATTCCGTATATGCCACTTACCCCAGAAGTGCTGGAGCAAATTGTTCGCGGTAAGTTAGTTCGTTTAGAAAACCTGTTTAGTGAACGTTATGACGCTGAAGTGGTGATCGAGGACTCATTGATTGATGAGATTTTGTCGAGAGCGACACGCTCTGAAAATGGCGCGCGTATGTTAGAAGCCATCATTGAAGGTCAATTGCTTCCGCCAATCTCTCTCGCTTTACTCAACAAGCTCTCCGAACAGAAACCCGTGAAACGAATCTATCTAGCGGCTCAGGATGGTGAGTTTATTGGTGAGGTAGAGTAGCTATGTCGAATTGGCTAGAACTGGTGACGGAGCTGATCGCTACCCGGAGTAAATTTGAGCTGACGGAAAAGTTTACTCAGATTCTTAGTGATGAACTCGGTCTATCAAAATGCTTGCTTCTAATGCCAACATCAGATGGTCGTGAACTTGTGCCGCATGATCCGCAAGTGGAAGCGTCTTGGGGGGTGAATGATTTAAATAATCCCTTTGCACACGTACTCCAAAACGCGAGTCAAATGTCGCTGGCGGCAGATGAGTTGCTGTTTTGGCGAGGAGATACAGCTTTCACTGAGTTGGTATCGAATATTGGCATGTTTGAACATGTGTTCATTTGTCCTTTGCCTCTCCATTCCAATCAAGTGCAATTGATCCTCTTTATGCAAGGTGCAAAAACAGCAGTCGCTGACGTTTTTAATAGTGATGATGGCGCTAAGTTTATCGACATTTTCACTAAGCAGTGGGGACTACTGGGAGAGATGGAGCGTGAGCAGCGAGATATTCAAACGCTCGCTGAATCTTTGAGTGACATACAAAGAGAGACCAAGCGAAGGGATCTCGCCGATCAACTCTCTTACTCTTTGATTGGCAAAAGTTCGGTGATGCAGAGGCTACGTCAACAGATCGTCAGCGCGGCGGACTCTCAGTTGTCTGTTATGGTTCAAGGCGATACAGGTACAGGTAAAGAGTTAGTGGCTCAGGCGATTCACCAAATCTCAAGTCGCAGTGCGCAACCTTTAGTTGCCATTAACTGTGCCGCTATCCCAGAGAACTTGCTCGAAAGTGAACTGTTTGGTTACTGCAAAGGTGCCTTCTCTGGCGCTGAATCTGACAGAGATGGCCTGATTGCACAGGCGAATGGTGGAACGCTCTTTTTAGATGAAATTGGCGATATGCCGCTCGCTTTGCAGGCTAAGTTGCTACGAGTGCTGGAAACGAAAAAGTTCAGACCTATCGGCGGTAAGAATGAGCTGAGCTCTGATTTTCGTTTGGTATCTGCAACACATGTCAATTTGCTCGCTCAAGTGAGAAACAAACTATTTAGACAAGACCTTTATTACCGCTTGTTTCAGTACCCTTTGACTTTGCCAAAATTGTCGGAGCGATTGGAAGACATTGAACTATTAAGCCAACACTTTGTTGCTGAGTTCAATTCACAACACGCTACTCAGATTCGGGGTCTGCACTACAAAGCGTTGGATTGTCTTAAACAGTACTCATTTCCGGGGAATGTCCGTGAGTTGAAGCTTTTAGTCGAGTTTGGCTGTGCACAATGTCGCGATGAGTTGGAAGTGAGTGAAGGCAGCTTGGCGAATCGAATTGCGTGTCTTGATTTCGAACTGAACAGTGTTGAGCAACGGGAAACCTCACCGCAGATCACTCAGCCGAGCGGTATGACTGATAACCCTTATCTTGCCGCGCAAAGTGATCTATCGACGATCAAAGACCTCAAACAAGCCGTCAACGAGTTTGAAGAATTTATCATTCGTGAGCGCTTAATCCTATTTTCTGGTGACCGAGGTAAAACGGCGGAAAGCTTGGGAATTCCAAAACGAACACTGGCTTATAAATGCCAGAAATTGGAGATCAAAGCAGAATGAACAATTTGAGATCTCTCATTTTATTGTCAATGTTGGCCGCGTTTTCACTCTCAACGAATGCGGCTCAAGAGTCCGTTAGTTCCGAACTGATTAGGGGCAAACAATGCACCTTAATCTCTGAGCGATTAGAGCGTCTGAGCTGTTTTGATGACGTTTTTCAGACGCCGACCACTTCGAATCGTCAATCTGTATCTGATGATAAGCCTCAGGCTTGGCACATCGCTTTTGAAACTTCAGATAGTGATGCGCCATTGAATGTGATTGAAAGTGGCACTGAGCAAGAGGGCGACGCCTGGTTAACCTTAGCATCCCGACATGCCGAGGGCGAACCGGCGGCGGTGTTAATGATGAGCTGCATTAATAAGATCAGCCGTATTGAGTTAGCGCTACCTGAAGCGATAGAAGATGGACGAATTCGAGTGTCTATCGCTGGTGGTCCGAGTCAGAGCTGGAGAAGCGATGATATTGGAGTGTTGTTCTCTTCGGCTAGAGGTTTGCCTGCAATATCTATGATGAAGGTGATGGCGTTGGATACAAGGCTTGTTCTTCGTTCTAACTCACAGACGGTGGATGGGTTGCAGTTTGATACGACAGGATTGAACCAAGCTTTAACACCACTTAGAGCAAGGTGTGGGTGGTAGCAATGGAATTGACTCAATATCGAACCAGTATAGTTAGACCAATTAGTGGCGACTCGCCGGTAGGAGAAAGACTATTAGATGAGCCACTGTTTGATTTTGTCGAAGACCAAATGATGAAAGTCGGTTCTCTTTCTCACGCCACAGTTCAATGGCAAGAGGTTGAGCACAGCGCGATTACTTTGCTAAATGAGAAGAGCAAAGATATTAAGCTGCTGGTCTATTTACTTCAGTGCTTGCATAACCAATTGACACCAAGCCGCTTGATTACCTCGTTTGGTGTGATGAGCGACTTCATTGAGCACTATTGGGATGAGTGTTTCCCAGCACCCGGAAAGCGAGGCAACTTACCGCGGAGAAAGTTTTTCAGTCAGATGTGTCAACGCTTCTCAATGGCAGTAGATAAGTTTGATTTCACGACGCTAGATAGCCAAGACAGAGACGAGTTGCAAACGGTGGTTGAAGGGTGGCAGAAAACAATACAAGCCAATCAACTCTCTTCGGATATTGCGGATTCTATCGCGCTAACGATTAGCAACCAGCTTAAACGAGCTCAAGAGCGAGAGAAGTCGCAGCATAGCGCGGCACAAGCAAAATCCTCTGATACAGAGACGCCACAAAACACAACGGCCTCCTCCTCTTCTTTATCCGTTGATAATTCCAGTGATAAAGCAGCAAAGCAAACCCTGCTTAAAGTCGCGGAATATCTTTCCGAGCAAGAGTCGGGGGCGGCATTAGCTATACGAGTACGTCGCCACGCGCTTTGGGGTTCAATTACGACTTTACCTGATCATGATCATCTCGGAAAAACGTTATTGCGTGGGATGCAAGTGGAGCGAATTAAAGAGTATCAAGACCAGTTACATCAACCTGATCTCGCTCTGTGGAGAAAGATTGAACAAAGTTTGACGATTGCTCCTTATTGGTTTGATGGTCAGCTCATGAGCCACGATATCGCAAAGTCGCTTGGTCAACAGAGCTGGTGTCAGGCCATTCGTGAAGAAACTCAGTTTTTTGTTGAACGTTTTCCAAACGTGTTTGAACTCAAGTTTAAAGATGGCTCGCCATTTGTGACCGACATGGTGCGTGATTGGTTAGCGAGTGGTGACATGGCCGCTTCAGGTGGCTCTGTTTCAGGTAGTTGGAGTGAACAACGTGAAGAAGCTTTCAAGCTTGCTAAAGAGGGGGGGATCGCCGTTGCGATGTCGATGCTCAATGATGGTCTTGTTGCCGCGACAGAACCACGCGAACGCTTTTATTGGCGTTTGCTGTGTGCCGATCTTTTGCGGCATAGCCAGTTAGAAGCGATGGCGAAAGAACAGTATCAAACCTTAAAGCAAGAAATTATCCAGGCGAGCGTCACTGAGTGGGAGCCGTCTTTAATAGAACAACTAGAACGATATACAGCGTTAGATTAAGCAAAGGGACTATCCATGTGGAAAAGTATCATTGGGCTTGTTAAGAAACTTAAGCCGGGCATAGCAGCGGCCCTTCCTATTTTGCTGTTTACTCTATTTATACTACTCAACGTTGCCATTTGGTGGGCAGGTCCTTGGTTGGAAATTCTCGGGACGAAACCTTTAGAATCTGTGATGGCTCGAAGCATCGCGAGTGCACTGTTTGTGTTGCTCTCGTTGTCTGTGTGGGGTATTTGGCAGTGGCGTAAATTGCAAGGTTTTAAGAGTCAGCAAAAACGAGAAGAACAGCGAAAACTCGATCCAATTACGAAATATGAAGAGCGTCAGGAAGTCGAACTGAATAACGTAATGAAAGAGATGAAGCAAAGTCTCAATACGCGCAACTATCTCTATTCATTGCCTTGGTATCTGGTGTTAGGTCTCGAGAACGCAGGTAAAACCAGCTTAATCAACCGTTCAGGACAGAACTTTGCACTCTCTTCTGTTATGCGAGCCTCTGGGCAGAAAAGTGAGAACCCTTACTATTTCGATTGGTGGATTGGTGACGAGTCAGTACTGATTGACCCTGATGGTGAGTTACTTACTCAAGGTAATCGTAAAGACAAGGACGCCGCTGAAACACAGCGTCGCTTATGGCTTCATTTCATCAATTGGTTGGAAAAAACACGCAGTAGAAGGCCGTTAAACGGTATTGTTCTCGCGCTTGATATCTCTAATCTTGCCGTCTCTACTGCGTCAGAGCGTAAGGCTTATGCAAACTTGCTGCGCGCCCGTATTCGTGAATTAATGGAAACACTGGCGACTCGCTTACCAGTCTACATTACGCTGACAAAACTTGACTTGTTATATGGTTTCGAACCTTTCTTTAAACATTATTCCAAGTCACAGCGAGATGAAGTATTAGGTTTCACCTTCTCTCTAGAATCGGTCGATAATTTAGATCATTGGTTAGAAGAGTTTTCTAAAGACTATGGGCAGTTTGTATCAAGAATCAACGAACTCTTCCCCCATGCGGTGGCAGAGCCGTTGGAACAAGCCGAGCGTGATGCTATCTATAGCTTTACGCGTCAGATGTCAGGGCTGCAAGAGATTCTCAAAAACTTTTTCCGAGATGCACTCTCAAGTGATCAGTTCTCTACCTCTGCGTTAGTACGTGGTGCTTACTTTACGTCGGTTTATCAGCAGGGGGTGCCTAGCAACGCCTTTGGAGATTCTGCCTCTCGTCGCTATGGTCTATCGCATGCGGTGAACGAAGCTCAAAATGCTAAGAACTCAACGGTATATTTTACTCAGAAGTTATTCAGCAACATTATCTACCCAGAAGCAGGATTGGCTTCGGATAACTTCCGAGTGGCAAAACAAAAACGTCGTTTAATGGGCCTTTCCATTACCGCTTGTATGGTGGCAACGGTGCTTTTAGTGGGGACGTGGCATCGCTATTACCTAACCAATGTTAACCAGTCTGATGCGGTACTCACTAAGGTCAATGAGTACAAAACTCAATACCCATCCAATCTTTATCTGGCTTCTCAGAAAGACATTCTTGAGCCGTTAAACAAGATTCGACAAGCGACATTGGAGTTCGGTTTTTTCCGTGACAAGCCACGCTACTTATCCGATCTTGGTCTATATCAAGGGCATACTATTGGGCCAATGGTAGAGAATACTTACCTTAACTTGCTCGAAAACCGTTTCTTGCCACTTCTAATGGCGGATGTCGTTGTTGCGCTTAAACAGGCTGAGAATGAGGAAGAGAAACTCGCAGTTCTACGAGTTTATCGCATGTTGGTTGATAAGAGTGGTCGCTACGAGGATTATGTGCTTGATTACTTTGGTAAATATTGGCAGAGCACGTTTGTCGGGCAAAAACAGGTTCAGGGCGAACTGTTAGAGCACTTAGCTTATGCGATGCGCCATACCGATCTCGCTGGAAAAAGGCAGCAAGGTGATGAGTTCGCAGAACGAGTGATGAAGCCATACGATCGCACCATCGCCAGCGCTCAAGCAGAACTTAGCACTATGCCTAACGATCAGCGTGTTTACCGAAATTTGAAGCTGAACGCGCAAACCGTGTTAGGCCCCTCGATCAGTATTCGTAATTTAGTTGGTCCAATCTTTGATGTTGTGTTTGAAGAGCGTGTGGCTAATAGCAGTTTGTATATTCCTCAAATGCTGACAAAAGCCGGCTTTGAAAACTATTTCATGCCGCGATCCGAGTCTGTCTCGGAGTTAGCGCTGATCGATAGCTGGGTATTAGGCCAATCTAAAACGGCGCAGTTTAGTGAAGCAGATAAACAAGTACTTCGTGAAAAGATCCGCAATCTGTATGTTGCAGATTATGTGAACACTTGGCGTGCAGCATTGAATGATATCAACATGAAATATTTTGGTGACATCAATGATGCAGTGATGGTGCTGGAGAGTTTGACCGGAAACGTCGAGCCAATGCAGCGATTACTGAGGACATTAGAGAACAACACTAAGGTCATTGCCGGATTAGACCCAGATAATGACGCAGCAGAAGAACTGCTAAAGAGTGCAAAATACAAAGTCGCGTCAAGCATTCAATCTCCATTTGCTGAGTTGAACTTAATGCTTAAACCCGTTGGAGAGCAACCTGCGTATATCAATGAAGTCCTTGAATCGGTTGATGAACTGAAGACTTATTTGAAATCGATTCAAGAATCACCAGATGTTGGTATGGCAGCGCTTGATGCAACGAAGGCGCGAGTAAAGTTAGTGAGTGCTGACCCTATCTATACCTTGAAGCGCATCTCTTCTGGTTTACCGAGACCATTGGATAGCATGATCGCTAAGCTGGCAGATGAAAGCTGGTATGTGGTCAAGCAAGAAGCGATTAGACACTTAGAAGTGCGTTGGTCTGAAGATGTTTACAAGCCGTACTATACCAAGCTTGCGAGTCGCTACCCGTTTAATCCTGATTCCACCAAAGATGTGGCACTGGAAGATTTTGAATCCTTCTTTGCACCTAATGGCACCTTGGATAACTTTTACACTAATCAGCTGAAAATTTTTATTGAAGAGAACATTGCCGTTGATGCTTACGATAACGCTCAATCGCTCATCCGCCCTGAGGTACTGGCGCAGATTGAACAAGCACAAAGAATTCGTCAGGCGTTCTTCAATCGTAAAGGTATCTTAGACGTTAACTTTTCTGTCGAGCCTCTTCAGTTAAGTGGTAATAAACGCCGCAGTGTACTTAATGTTGATGGTCAGTATCTCACATACAGCCATGGACCGCGTGAAGGTGTTGAGCTGATTTGGCCAAATACCCTGCGTGATTCTGCCGTGTCTAAAGTGACTTTGGTGCCAACCAAGTCCAACTTGTCGCCTAGAAGTATTAACGAGAAAGGACCTTGGGCATTTTTCCGACTACTGGAGAAGGGGAACGTTATGTCAGCGGGCAAGACCTCGGTTGATTACCGATTTGATGTCGATGGCGGGGACATGATCTATCGCATCAACGCTGAATCGGATGCCAATCCATTTACTGAACGTCTGTTTAAGTCGTTCAAGCTATCTAAGACTCTTTACTAAAACACCAAAAGGAGCGAGGTGACTCGCTCCTTTTCTACAGGACGAAGTATCTATGTCCAATACAGTATTACTTGACCAAGTTGTTTATCGTGTAACAGCCGATTCTGATTCAATCAGACATCTCGAAAGTTATCAAAAAATCAGAGATGAGATTAATAGTCGCTTTAATCCCCTGTCTGGTGGAACTAATTGGCAAGAGGTATATGAAGCGTGTGAACACCTTGCTAAGGGGCCTGGTGTTGACTTACTCATGTGTAGCTATCTAACCATAGCCAAGCTGAAAATTGAGGGATTGGCGGGTTATGCCAATGGCTTAGAGCTCCTAATACAATGCTTGAGTTTGCTACCCAAGCCGGATTCAAAATCGGCCAAAATGCGCAAAGAAGTTTTAGATTGGGTCAATGGCAAGGCCATTCCTGAGTTAAAGAAAATGAAACCCTCTCAAGAGCAGTTACGAGATCTTTATCGCAGCGAGAGAGTATGTGAGAGAATCCATCACTGGATGACACTTCAACAGCCTCAAGTGGACGTTGATTTTGAAGGGGTTGGATTTGTTCTGTTTGAACATATTGATCAAATAGAAACGCGTTATCATACGGCGATAAAGCGCCAAGAAAAGCAGCGAGAAAACGACGATAGAGTCACGCGTCGCCGTTACTACTGGAGTTTGACTGGCACACTTGTATCGACGCTTGTCGTGAGTGGTGTGAGTGGGTGGCTCTATTACAATCCGAGCTTCATCAATCAATATCAGTTCAAGCAGTCGGTCGAAGTCCCCGCACTCAATGCAAGCAACCTTGAACGTTATGTTGAGCATACTAAACCCACAAAATTAGCCGCTGTTCAAGCTGAGCTGATCCCTATGTATCACACGTCGATTGAGGAGAAAACCAAAGTCTCTATTGAGCAGCCTTACTTAAAGGCACTAGAACAACTCAATGTTTTGCAGAAACTCTATGCAGGAGACGAGCAAGTTGAACAGATAAGCCAAACCCTATATCAAGACCAACAGTTCGCGCTCGATCAGGCGAATGAATTTATCGCTCGGTTTAGTGAAACAAGAACAAAGATGGCAAATATTGCGCTGCTCGCTAAGAAACAGCGCTGGCAACAGGTCGCGCATGAAACCAAATCATTGGAGGACTTTGCAGTCAGCTTATCGCCAATCTACGGTCGAGTAGGCTATGTGGAAAACTTGATTGAGCAGCGCCAGTACGAGCAAGCCCAGCAAGAGTTTGATGAACTGAAAAGACGTCTGAATAATTTGAGTTGGAAAGTGGCCGAACTAAATCAAAGGCTTGAAGAGTAGAGCCCTGAATGACATAGACGCATATCGGTTAACCCCTAGAGGAATCACTTGCACTTTGGACAAAGGATCTATATAAATTCCGCTTTCCTTTTCCACGATGATATTTGAACACTTGGGGTTACCATATGACGCAGTTTTGGCAGCAAAAAGCTCTCGAAGAGATGACCGAAAATGAATGGGAGTCGCTTTGTGACGGTTGTGGAAAATGTTGCTTGCACAAACTGATGGATGAAGATACCGATGAGATCTACTACACCAACGTGGCGTGTAGTTGGTTAAACAGTAAAACCTGTTCGTGTAAGGACTACCCAAACCGTTTTAGCTCAGGTGAAGAGTGTACCAAGCTAACTCGTGAAGATATTGATGATTTTACATGGCTTCCGCACACTTGTGCTTATCGTTTACTTGCTGAAAAGCAGCCTCTTCCTGAATGGCACCCGTTAATCACGGGCTCTAAATCTGCTATGCATGCTGCAGGGGAGAGTGTGCGTAATAAAGTGGTCTACGAAATCGATGTTGTTAATTGGGAGGATCACATCCTCAATCACCCAAACAGAGATTAGAATCAATAGGCTGAAACCGATAGGTTTACAGCCTATTAGACGATGGTGAGGTTGGAATATTATCCTATCTCGACATCGGATGATGCCGACGATATTGTTCCTCCGCAGTCTATCGAATCCCCCAAACGTGCTGCGGGTTTACCGTCAATAAACACGCTCGACGAACCTTGCGCGACACTTCTAGGGTGATTGCCATGAGGGGTCTTATCACACGGGCAGCCATGATCTTGTAGTGGATCACCTTCGCGAACTGCTGGCTGAAAGTTAATCATCACACTTGGACTCCCTGCAATGATTGGTGTTGGTGGGAAGCAATCGTGCTCCGATCCGATATCACCCAGCCTTGCTGCTTTTGGCATATAGCCTCCTACTATTAAATTGACATACGAGTTGTTCATTATTAATCAAGTACTGTGCCAATTTTAAAAATTCAATATTTTCAATGAATTAGTATTTTTATCTACTTTGAGCGGGCAACTTTTTGCTTGAATTGAGCAAAAAGTTGCCCAGCTGGGCAGTTTTTTGCTCGGGTCAAAAGCATGTCCAAAGGCTTGAATGTAGTACCAATCGAAATGTCACTGTTATCGAAGGAGAATAAATAATAGAACGACAAATATAAAGACGAACATGAATAAAAAGAGCAGGAAGGAAAATCACATTATTTTCAGGTCATTAACTTCAAGTCACCAGCATAGCCGCTTAAAATAAACGGCTAAATAATGAGGATTGATAATGAATTATAAATGGCTAGGTCTTCTCAGTGCGATACCTTTATTGGCGGCATGCAATAGTGATATCGATATTTCCAGCAACGTGCTTTCTCAACAGCAGCTCAACACCATTATTAGTAATGTCAATAAACACTATCCAGATGCAGACAGCGAACTCAAACAAAATATCGCCAAGGTTGCGGTAAAGTCGATTGAGAATATGGTGTTTGTGGAAGGTGGCAGTTTTATTATGGGTGACTTTCGTATGCCCTGCATGAACGACGATCTTAATCGCCCAGTCTGGACGCCAGAAGCAAGTTGTTACAGTGCTGTTGAAATGGTCAGCAGTGGAGCGGATATTCAACATGAAGTAACCCTAAGCAGTTATTCGTTGTCAAAGTATGAAGCGGAAGCGTTGGATTACGACATATACTTGCAGGCCTTAAAGCGACCGTTTGAGCAGTTTAAGTATGAAGGGAAATATCTTAAACGTAACACTGAGGTTTATGACACTCTATTGCCTAGTTTTGTCAAAGAAGCAGCAATGAAAGTCAACTGGCAAGATGCCAAAAACTATTGTCAGTGGCTGGGGCAGTTGACAGCTCTGCCCGTCGATCTGCCGACTGAGGCTCAATGGGAATACGCTGCACGTAGCCGTGGTCAAAAACTCTACTACGGGACCAATAATGGGTTTAAACAATATAGAGGTGGGGGTTTTTATAACCCTAAGCTAGGCGGCTATGAGGAGTTTACAGATAAAACCGCCAATATGGTCACTGGCTTAAACCCTGTAGGTATGTTTGCGCCCAATCCCCTCGGTCTCTATGATATGACTGGAAATGCCACCGAGTGGGTCAACGATTGGTACGCCAAAGATTATTATAAAGTGTCACCGAAACTTGATCCTCAGGGCCCAGAAAAGGGTGAGAACAAAGTCAAACGAGGTGGTATAGGTATGGTCAATACCTCTCGCGTACACTACCCATTGAGCGACTATATGCCAGCGCTCAACTCAGGTTTTCGTTGCTCCGTTCAAAGCGCAGAACAAGCTTATTAGCATTGAAAACAACTGCATTATGATGGTCGACTCTTAACGGGACACACGTTTTAACTACATCAACATTAATACCGAGTTTCTGATAATTACTTGATAAATTCATTAATTATTAACTGGGTGTGCATAATTAAGAAAAGGAAGGAAAATCACATTATTTTCAGGTCATTAACTTCAAGTCACCAACTTAGCCGCTTAAAATAAACGGCTAAATAATGAGGATTGATAATGAATTATAAATGGCTAGGTCTTCTCAGTGCGATACCTTTATTGGCAGCATGCAATAGTGATATCGATATTTCCAGCAACGTGCTTTCTCAACAGCATCTCAACACCATTATTAGTAATGTCAATAAACACTATCCAGATGCAGACAGCGAACTCAAACAAAATATTGCCAAGGTCGCGGTGAAGTCGATTGAGAATATGGTGTTTGTGGAAGGTGGCAGTTTTATTATGGGCGACTTTCGTATGCCCTGCATGAACGACGATCTTAATCGTCCAGTCTGGACGCCAGAAGCAAGTTGTTACAGTGGTGTCGAAATGGTCAGCAGTGGAGCGGATATTCAACATGAAGTAACTTTAAGCAGTTACTCGTTATCAAAGTATGAAGCAGAACTGTTGGATTATGATGTTTACTTACAAACGCTTGGCCGACCATTTGAACAGAGTGTTTATGAAGGACAGTACCTAGAACGCGGCTCTAAGATTTATAAAACCGTCTTACCTAACTTTCTCAAACAATCTGCTAGAAATGTAAATTGGCAAGATGCAAAAAACTATTGTCAGTGGCTGGGGCAATTAACCGCGCTGCCCGTCGATCTGCCCACCGAAGCACAGTGGGAATATGCTGCACGTAGCCGTGGTCAAAAACTCTACTACGCAACCAATAATGGCTTCAAGCAGTATAGAGGTGGGGGCTTTTATAACCCTAAGCTAGGCGGCTATGAAGAGTTTACCGACAAAACCGCCAATATGGCCACTGGCCTAAACTCTGTTGGTATGTTTGCGCCCAACCCCCTCGGTATTTACGATATGACTGGAAATGCCACCGAGTGGGTTAATGATTGGTACGCCAAAGATTATTATAAAGTGTCGCCGAAACTTGATCCTCAAGGGCCAACAACGGGTGAGTACAAAGTCAAACGAGGTGGGGTTGGTATGGTTAATGTAGCCCGCGCCTATGATACGGTAAAGGGTGATAGCCTATCATACACTTCGGGTTTTCGCTGCTCCGTTCAAAGCACAGAACAAACTTATTAGCGTCGAAAAAGACCGCCTCACGGCGGTCGCTGTGGTTAAATGTAGTAACCGTTGTTTTTATTTAAGCGCGCGATTTGCCGTTCGACTCTCTCCCTCTTCTGGCTCCAACTCCAGCCAGAGCGCGGTGAAAACGGACGCATTTCAGCAAAGTTAGCCTCATTGATTTCATTCACTTGCGCCAATTTTAATACCCAGTGGTTAAAACTACTCTGTTGCTCGCCATCTAAAATCGCATTGATGCGCGCTAAATTGTCAAACAGCGCTTTGTCCTCTGCTTGTTTACCGCCTGACGGTTTTTCACCAGTGACATTCATACGCGTGAGCACCTCTTCAAATCGTCGCCACGTTCGAACCGCGCCAAGCAATAAGATATAAATCGCCTTCTCTTGCTCCTCATCCCACGACAGATAAAACGTCGTCACTAAGGTATTAAGCATAATGCCGACGGTTTCTGGCAACAATTCTTCAAACGGCACTTCGCCAGTCACATCGCTATAGTTCGCGACAATGCGCCTAGCAAGGCGAAAGGCTTCCTTTTTCTTCTCGGATTCGGCATCCCAAAAATCCATACGGTTTTTCCACCAAGTATTGATTGATTGACGGCTGTTCATCACCGCCTGTTTAAGTGCGTCTTGCGGATTAGCAATCACATCACAGGCAAATGCTATGTAACTAGACTCGATCAGGTGTTGGTACACCTCTCTATCAATATTGGCGAGTACTCGGTAATCCGTTGCTTTTAAGCCTTTAAAAAGGATGACGGCGAGCTGCCATAGTTGCTCAAAATCAACTGTCGTGCCAAATCCACCACTGGCGCCAGGGCCAAACACCAAACGGCCAGAGCAGTTAAAGTAGAATTTACCATCTTTACCAATACTCAGCTGAAAATCCCATCCAGCACCTGCTCCAATAGCCACATTGCCGTTGGCACCCACCTTGGCGAGGGTGGCAA